>NZ_MPPE01000024.1:0-59585 GCF_001896645.1 Tepidanaerobacter sp. EBM-49 | reverse complement strand
TTTTGCTGCATTAAAAAATGGATAACCCTTCTATCTCATATTACAAGGGACGGTTCTTTTGTGTTGTCTGACAACACAAAAGAACCGTCCCTCTGTGCTCTCTAAAATGACTTGACTTTAGTTAGCTGGTCTCTGTGCTCTTTTCTCTTTATTCTTGCTTTACTCCCTTAGTAGTAGAATTTCCTCTCATATCAACTTTAATAAGCTTTTCAACTTTTTGACCGCGGCAGCCTATAAGGTAGCTGGTAAGATTTGCGGTAGAACAGCTGTGATTCGGTATAATCTCAATCGTATCGCCGACTTTAAGATTTGTTTTTCCTTCTACATGAAGCTTGCCAACCTCTTCTGAAAGACTAAAAACGGTAAGCTCCGGATGCCCTTTTACATGTCCATAGCCTTTGATTGCAGTATTTCCATGAGCACCCTGGTCAAGGCCGAGGCATTTGGCCCCTGCATCGCATATAAATAATTCTTCTGAAGGATGAGAAATAACTGTAGCATATACAAAAAGCGCACAATCTGATTCTTTTGCTGTATTTGTAGAAAGCTGGATATTATCCATAAATACATAATTGCCGGGATGGAAAACGTTGATATTTTCATCTAAGACTGCATCATAGAAAGTAGGTGTGGAGCCGCTGGTTATAAGTTTCAACTCATACCCTGCAGCTCTGAGGGAATCTGCTGCGGCCTTTACAGCATTTTTCTCATCTTTTACATAAAGCGGGATATCTTCCTGCTTTGAAGCGGAGTAAACATGGCCCGGATGTGTTGAGATACCTAAAAAGTTTAGAGCCTTAAAATCCTTTAATGAGTTTGCAAAATCTAATACCTTTTCAGGCAAAATACCAAAGCGATGTAATCCGCTGTCAATTATAATCGTATAATTTACTTTAATTCCCGCAGCCTCTGCCGCATCATTTAGCATCTTTGCCCCGTCGTAATTATCGATTCTTATAATAAAATTGCATTTTTTGCTAAGATCAATAACCCTTTGAACATTTACAGGGCTTGCGACAGGATATGCATACATGATGTTTTTGATACCTGCCTTCGCCAGTCCCTCGCACTCGTCTAATGTGCCGCATAAAAACCCGGCGGCTCCTGCTTCTTGCTGCATTTTTACAATCTCTGTGCTTTTGTGGGTCTTTATCATTGGCCACAGCTCTTTGCCATTTGCATCACACAGTGCCTGAGCCTTCTTAATATTATTTTCCAAAATATCCAGGTCAACTAGTATAGCCGGTGTTTGAAGTTCTTTCTTTTCCATAATTGAATCCTCCTTAAATTAGTAACATTTTAGTTTATAATTTTAATTTTGCCATATCTTTAAATTATTATGGCTCTAATCTTGATGGCATTACAAAGTTTGTAAAAGTTCAATTAAGAATGTGCCATTGAAAAATAAGTATAAAAACCAAGATTTTAACAGGATATTTAAATTAAAGTCAAATTTAGCAAAAGATTTACAAAAAGATGGCCTGAAGAATGAATACTAAAACAATGGCAGTAAGGGATTGAGCGATGCTGATTATCGGCAAAGTCCGATAAGCAACCTCAGGCTTCATCTCAGACGTAGTAGTGATTACCCAGAAGAAATCATCATTGCCGTGAAATACCATAAACCCACCAGCTGCACAAGCAAGCATTGCAATGACTCGACCCATAGGAGTTGTAAAACCTAAAACATCAAGGAGAGGCAGCAACATAGATGCAGCCGTAATCATTCCGACAGTGCCTGAGCCAATGGCGGTCCTAAATATTGCACCGATTATAAATGGAATGAGTATACCTATGGTCATTCCGGAAAAATACATTGTCACCATTTCCTCAAGATTTGAGGTCCTAAGGACAGATGCAAAAGCTCCGCCTGCACCTACAATTAAGACTATCTGACCTGCAGTTTTTAAAGCTTCACCAAAAGCACCATCAAATGTCCAGACTAAATTATCTTCAGGGTAAATGCTGCGATATGTGATAAATGCAAAAATTAAGCCAATAAGCAAGGCGGATACAGGCTGACCTGTTGCTGCAAAAAATCCTGTAATAAAATTATTTTTTCCAAAGGGAGCGCTTTCCAGTGAGGAAATTGTATTTAGGAACATTAAGAGAATTGGCAATAAAATGGGTAAAAATGCTTGAAAAGCACCAGGCAGTTTTTTGTCATTAACGATTTCCTCGGTATCAGATGGGAGATAATAATATTTTGAGCCAAAACGTGTTCCAAGATAGTAGCCAACTAGAGTAACAGGTATTGATACAACCATACCCAAAAGAATAACAAGTCCCAGATCTGCGTTTAAAATACCGGCAACAGCTAAAGGACCTGGTGTAGGTGGAACCAACATATGTGTTGCATGAAGGCCCATTGCCAAAGATACTGCCATTGTAGTCATGCTAACCTTTGTATCCCTACTTAAACGTTTTGCCAAAGGAGAAAGTATTACAAAAGCTGAATCGCAAAAAACCGGTATTGAAACGAAGTAGCCGGTAATTGCCAATCCCAATGCAGCATGTTTTGGGCCGGTAATTTTTAAAATAGTTTTGGCCATTGTTTCTGCTGCTCCGCTCTTTTCAAGCAAAGCACCCATAACTGTCCCGATGGCAATGACAACACCGATTCCGGCTATTGTGCTGCCTAGTCCTGATGAAAATGCAGCTATGATGTCTGGGATAGACTGACCGGTTAAGATTCCAAAAGTAAATGCCGCTGCAGTTAAAGAAAAGAATGGATGTAATTTTACTCTAACTGTTAAAAAAACTAATACAGAAATAGAAATAGCAATTGAAAAAACAGTGAATAAAGGGTTCATTTTCTTCGTCCTTTCTTGATTATTTTGGCAATTCTAATTCTAACATTATCAAGAGTAGAAAGTCAATAAGAAATTAATTAATATTTAATTTATCCTTAAGTATTTAATTTATATTTAATAATACTACTGTCTCTTTTCTTTGAATAGCTAATTTTTTCTATTAGAACCAAATGCATGATTAAATCACATTTAGCTTTTACTTTCTGCTGCTATCGTCAAAATTCATATATTTATACATGTTTGACAATTTTAATAATCAATAATATAATAAACTAAAGCGTTTTAGTAAAGCGTTTTAGTTAGTAAAGATGAATGACAAAAAGCCCTGAGTAAGATTTATACACTCTTTGCGGCAGGCGGTTTTGCGTTTTACACAAATACGGTTTACCTTTTTACAGCTGCTCACAATAAATATTGTGGCCAGCTAATTTATAAAATTAAAATAAATTTAAATCAGGGAGGAAAAGTTAAATGAAAAAAATCCTTAGTGTCATGTTAATCTTTGTTTTCGTTATGGTGATGGTAGCCGGCTGTTCATCACAGTCATCTCAACCAGCTGATTCTTCAAAAGAGGAAACATCCGGCGATAATGCCGCCGGGTCTAAAAAACTTAGAGTTGCGTTGGTCTATTCCGGGTTTTTAGGAGATAAGTCTTTTAATGATTCAGCTCATGCAGGCGCTATGAGAGCTGTAAACGATTTTGGCATCGAGTTAAAAGAATTGGAATCGAAAGAACCGGCTGAATGGGAATCTAATGTAGTAGCTATGGCATCTGAAGGATATGATTTAGTTGTATGTGTTTCGACCCAGTTTCAAGATATTCTTGCAAAACACGCCCCTGAATTTCCTGATATAAAGTTTGCATTAATTGATGGAGTAACAAAAGGAGATAATATCGTATCTACTACTTTTGCACAAAATGAAGGATCATTTCTTGCGGGCGCTGCAGCAGCAATGTTTACAACAAAAACGCAAGTACCTAATGTGAATGCTGATAAAGTAATCGGATGGGTAGGCGGAATGGATATCCCGGTTTTACATGACTTTTTTGTAGGATATGAGCAGGGAGCAAAGTACATTGATCCTGATATAAAAATTTTGCAGTCGTTTGCAGGAACATTTAACGATCCCTTGAAAGGCAAAGAACTAACTCTTGCTCAATACAGCCAAGGTGCTGATATTGTCATGAACGTAGCTTCGGGCACTGGCATGGGTGTACTAGAAGCAGCTAAAGAAGCAGACAAGTATGCTATCGGAGTCGATATGAATCAAGACGATGTATATCCCGGCCATATTCTAACATCTATGGTAAAAAGAGTGGATAATGCTACTTATTTAGTAATAGAGTCAGTAGTAAAAGGAACCTATAAAGGCAACACTACAGAATACCTCGATATAAATAAGGGCGGAGTAAGCTTGACGGATATGTCAGTAATGAAGGAAGCTCTGGGAGATAAGTTCCCTCAAGATATTCCTGAGAAAATAGCAGAACTGGAAGAAAAAGTTAAATCCGGAGAAATTAAAGTGAATGCTTATGAAGGATTTGGAAGAAAGTAACCTTTAATAGCAAAAAGCCTTTTCTAAGGAATAATTGAGCTTTATGCTCGGTTATTCCTTAGTTTAATAAAAACTAGCAATCCTAAAAATCTACAAGCGGGGTATATATTAATGGATGAATATATTATAGAAATGATAGATATCACAAAAAGCTTTGGCGATGTAAAAGCAATTCAAAATGGACAATTTAATTTGCGCAAAGGCGAGATACATTCATTAATAGGTGAAAATGGCGCTGGCAAATCTACAATGATGAAAATACTATATGGCATACATCAAAAAGATTCTGGAATAATTAAAATCAGAGGAGAAGAAGTAAGAGAGCTAACCCCTAGAATAGCAATCCAATACGGAATTGGGATGGTTCATCAAGAATTTATGCTTGTTGGGGATTTAACAGTGCTTGAGAATATTATATTGGGTTTTGAACCTCGAAAAGGCATCGTCATAGATTTTGATGCGGCAGAAAAAGAAATTAAAAAATACATTAATACTTACGGAATGGACATACAGCCGAATAAAAAAATTAATCAAATTTCAGTAGGTGAAGCCCAGAGAGTTGAGATAATAAAGACTCTTTATAGAGGTGCAGAAATTATTATTTTTGATGAACCTACATCCGTCTTAACTCCCCAGGAAACTGTAAAATTCTTCGAGATCCTAAACAATATGAAAGCAGACGGCAAATCAATAATATTTATTTCACATAAATTAAATGAAGTAATGGAAATCTCAGACAGAATTACTGTTATGCGCCAGGGAAAGTATGTAAATACTGTTAACAAATCAGACACAAATAAAAATGAATTAGCCAAAATGATGATAGGACGCGAGATATTTCTAAATATAGAGAAAAAGGAATCCAACCCTGGAAAAAAAATATTAGAAGTAAATGATTTGTGGACATCAGGTGAAAAAGAATTATCAAAAATACGTGGAATTTCATTTGATGTAAAAGCAGGAGAAATTGTTGGCATTGCTGGCGTGGACGGAAATGGCCAGAGCGAACTTGTAGAAGCACTGACAGGATTAAGAAAGGTAGAGCGCGGCAAGATAACTGTTGATAATGTAAATGTAACCAATCTTTCTCCTTTACAAATAAGAGAAGCCGGAGTAGCTCATATTGCAGAGGATCGGAATACAAGAGGCCTAAACTTAAAAATGAATGTTGCGGAAAATTTAGTTGCTCTAAAATATGACAAAGAACCATTAGCACAGGGTATTGTTCAAAACCGCAAATCAATTGAAAGCTTTGCAAAACAGCTAATTTCAACATTTGATATAAGGCCGAATAACCCCTGGGCTTTAGCAGGTTCTTTATCGGGCGGAAACGCACAAAAAGTTGTAATTGCAAGGGAAATCGATGCAGATGCTAAATTATTAATTGCCGCTCAGCCTACACGAGGAGTAGATATAGGCGCTACTGAATATATAAGAAGTAAAATTAATAAGGTTAAAGAAGAAGGCAAAGCAGTCCTTCTAATTTCGGCTGATTTAGAAGAAGTACTTTCGCTTTCTGACAGGATTATTGTTATGTATGAAGGCAAAATAATGGGCATTTTAAATGCTGAGGAAGCCAATGAAGAAAATGTAGGTATACTTATGATGGGCGGAGAAACTGAAGTTAGCTTGTGAACATTTAATTAAAACGGGGATGATATAGACTATGGAGCAAACAAACAAATATCTAAACCTCCTCCTTACAATTCTTTTGTCAACAATTATTGGCGGGCTGATAATGCTGTTTTTGGGTCATAATCCAATCGAGGCCTATATTCAACTTCTAAGAGGCGCTTTTGTCGGTAAATTAAACTTTGGAACAACACTGCAAAAATTTGTTCCTCTTCTTTTGACTTCCGTGGCTTTTCTGGTAGCTTCGCGCGTTGGCGTTTTTAATGTTGGCGTCGATGGAGAGCTATACTTAGGAGCGATAGCAGCAGCTTGGGTAGGTTTTACATTTACGAGTGTCCCAGGTCCGATTTTAATACTTATGTGCCTTGCTATTGCTGTCATCGTTGGCGCAGCATGGGCATATATACCAGGATCTTTGAAAGCTTATCTTGGCGTCAATGAAATATGTGTAACTATACTTATGAATTATGTTGCGACATATATTACTTCATATTTGGTCAATGGTCCGCTTAGCGCAAAGACTGGCGTGCCTCAAACCCCAACAATTGCAGAAGGGGCCCAGTTGACAAAGATTTTAAAGCCAAGTCAAGCAAATACAGGCCTTTTTATCGCACTAGCAATCGTTGCAATTATCTATTGGATATTACAAAATACAACAATTGGATACAGATTTAAGAGTGTAGGATTAAATCCTATGCATGCAGAATACGTAGGAATAAATCCTAAAAAAACAATAATCAATTCGATGCTTCTAAGTGGCGCAGTAGGCGGCTTGGCAGGTGCCATTGAAGTTTTAGGAGTATATGGATATTTTTTAGACGGCTTTTCTTCAGGAGTCGGATTTGATGGAATGTTAGTTGTGCTTATGGTTAAGGGCGACATGAAAATGGTGCCATTTGTCGCATTCTTCATAGCTGCCTTAAAGGCTGGAGCCTTAGGTATGGAACGCTATACAGGTTTACCTAAATCGATCGTTGATACTATAATAGCGATATTTATCATATTTGCAACCATGGAAAATTTATTTTCTTTTTATAAGAAGAAGAGAATGAAAACAGTTCAAGCTTCGGTTAGCGAACGAGATTAAGGGGAGGATGCTATAAATGGATCTGGGCACTATTTTTGATTATACTTTAATATATTCCACTATAAGAGCTTCTACGCCGATTTTATTTGCAACATTAGCGGCAGTGATTACACAGCAAGGCGATATATTAAATATAGGCGTAGAAGGAATTATGCTTGTTTCAGCATTTTCAGCTGTTTTAGTAAGTTATTTGACAAGCAATTGGCTTTTAGGTATTGCTGTGGCGATGATAGTCGGAGTTATAATGGCAATGATTATGGCTGTTGCAAGTATCAAGTATAATGCGGATATAACTGCAATTGGAATGGCAATAAATATGCTCGCTCTGGCCGTTACGAAATTCGGGATTAAACAGTTTTTGGGAACAACAGGAAGTTTTACAGATCCCAAAATTGCGGGTATTCCTCGCCTCCATTTTGGATTCCTTGAAAAATATAAGTATCTTAATGGAATATTTAATAATTGGTCTCTGATGGAAGTAATAGGTATCTTGATGGTTTTGGCATTAACATTTGTGCTTTATCACACGGTGTGGGGGCTGCGCTTGCGTTCTGTGGGGCGCTTGCCAATGGCTGCCGAGACTGCAGGTATAAATGTTAAAAGTATCAAATACCAAATTATGGCAATTTCCGGGTTGCTAGGAGGATTAGCAGGAGCCCATTTGTCGATTGGATATTCTAAAATGTTTATAGAAAACATGACAAATGGACGAGGCTTCATGGGAGTGGCAGCTATGTTTTTTGGAGGCGCAAATCCTGTCTTAGCTTGGATAGGCAGTCTTCTTTTTGGACTTATCGACAGTATAGGAGGAAGGTTGCAGGCATATGGATGGCCTTCACAATTTGTATTAATGCTCCCATATATTATAACAATATTAGTTTTATCTGTTTCTTTGTGGCGCAGTGCTAAAAGAAGAGAGAAAATGAAGAGTTCTTTATTACAAAAATAAAAGGAGTGCTGAACTATATGAGAAAAATAATTTTAGATTGTGATCCGGGGCATGATGATGCTGTAGCAATTATGATGGCGGCAAAACATCCAGATATAGAGCTTTTAGGAATAACTACAGTTGCAGGTAATCAGGTATTAGAAAAAACAACAAGAAATGCATTAAACGTCTGCCAATTTTTAGATATTGATGTGCCTGTATATGCCGGATGCAGTTTGCCGTTGGTTCGTTCTCAACAAATAATAGCTGAGGATATTCATGGCACAACCGGATTAGATGGACCCACATTCGAGCCGCTTACCAGAAAAGCCGAGCCGAAGCATGCAGTTGATTTTATAATCGAAACCTTAATGGCCTCTAATGGCGACATAACCCTTGTGCCTACAGGGCCGCTTACCAATATAGCAATGGCTATGCGAAGAGAGCCGAAGATATTAGATAAAATCCAAGAAATAGTCTTGATGGGAGGAGCTTATCAACTGGGCAATGTTACGCCTGCTGCAGAATTTAATATGGCAGCAGATGGCGAAGCCGGTTATGTAGTATTTACTTCGGGGAGACCAATTGTAATGATGGGTCTTGACTTAACAAGACAAGCTCTGTGTTACCCAAGCATAGTAGACAGAATGGATAAAATAAATAACAGAGCTGCCCGACTATTCGTAGATCTAATGAGGTTTTTTAATTCCACACAGAAAAAGGTCTTCGGGTGGGAAGGAGGACCTCTACATGATCCCACTTGTATTGCTTATTTAATAGATCCTAGCTGTGTTGAAACACGATCTATGTTTGTTGAAGTTGAGATAAGAAGCGAAAAATGTTATGGGAGGACACTCTGCGACTATTTTCATGTAACGAAAAATGAACCAAATGCTAAAGTTGGAGTAAAGCTAAATCAAGAAAAATTCTGGGATATAGTAGAGGAATGCATTAAGTTTTATAATTAAAAAATTAACTCTCATTAAGGAGACAATTTTATGGATGCCAAAAATGATAGATTAAAGTCAATTTTGGACAAGAAAAAAGACGAGTATGCATTGCAACTTTCCCAACTTGTGGCAATTGATACTCATGTATTGGGTCATGGCATTGACGGCGGATTAGAACAAAAAGGGCAGGAATATTTGATAAAATTATTTGAGCAAATGAATGCAGATTCAATTGTTAAAGACTTTCCTAGCAAAGAAATTCTGGAAAAGAGTCTTAATCTATATAATGAGGGCAACTTAGGCCACAATTACGATGGCAGGTTTAATGTATACGCTACTTTCAAGGGAAACGGCGGCAAGTCCATAATGTTTAATGGCCATATAGATACTATGCCTGCCGGTGATGTAAATAAATGGAATACACCACCTCATGAGCCTATAATTAAAAATGGGAAAATGTACGGTCTTGGAGTTTGTGATATGAAAGGCGGATTAATGGCCCCTATAATGGCTGTTGATCTTCTAAAGGAGGCAGGAATCGAACTTCCAGGGGATGTAATAATTACTTCTGTTATAGATGAGGAAGGCGGCGGCAATGGTTCTATCATAGCCGCAATGAATGGCCAAAAGGCTGATGGAGTTGTAGTTTGCGAACCGACAAATTTAGAACTTGTTATCGCACACATGGGCTTTATATTTTTTAAAATTGAAATAGAGGGACTGGCGGTTCACTCAGGGATGAAATGGGTTGGGGTAAGCGCTATAGAAAAAGCTGTGAAGATAATGAATGCAATAGACGAGCTCGAGCATAAGTGGCTTATGCAGCATAAACATATTCTTCTGCCTGGACCGTCTTCAAATGTGGGTGTTATTAATGGCGGTGTAGCAGGTTCTACTGTTGCAGATTATTGTTGTTTTAAAACATGTGTGCATTATTTACCGGGTTCTATGAATCATGAGAAAGTTGTTAAGGAGTACACAGGAGCAATTTATAGAGCTTGCGAGGGGGATGACTGGCTGAAAGATCACAAGCCTCGCGTATCAATATATCAAGCCGGCGGCCCGTTTGAAATGGAAAAGGATCATGAATTTGTAAAGTCATTTGAACGCGCATATGGATCAGCAGAAGGTAAGGAAATAAAGATTGTAGGTTCGCCGTCTGGATGTGATGCAAGAGTTTGGAAAAATATTGCCAAATGTCCAACTGTACAATTTGGACCGGGTTCACCGAGCCAATGCCATGCAATAAATGAATTTATTGATATGGAACAGTATTTCAAATCTATATTGATATATGCGAATTTGATCTTAGAATGGTGCCAGGGATAAAATTAAATAAGTGGGCAACTTTGCTTGGGCAACTTTGCTCAAAACAGGAGGGAAAACTAATGAAGAAAGTTTTGATTGCTGGAGAATCATGGGTTAGCCAAACTACTCATATAAAAGGCTTTGACAGCTTTTCTACTGTTGTATATGAAGAAGGCGTGGAATACATACGCAAAGCTATTGAAAAAGCAGGATATGTGGTCGAATTTATTCCAAACCATCTTGCTCCAGTGCAATTTCCATCTTCTATAGCGGAATTGAACACCTATTCTTGCGTTATCTTATCCGATATAGGATCGAATACTTTACTCCTAAGCCCGGAAACGTTTTCTAAAAGTATAAAGACACCAAACAGGTGTGAACTTCTAAAAGAATATGTTTACCAAGGCGGAGGATTTATGATGATTGGAGGCTATATGTCTTTTTCGGGAATTGATGCGAAAGCAAGATATGGATTTACACCTGTAAAAGATATCTTGCCGGTAGAGTGCCTAAAAATAGATGACCGAGCAGAACATCCTGAAGGCATATCGCCCATAATTGTAAAAGAACATGAGGTTTTTAGAGGAATCCCAGAGGAATGGCCACAATTTCTTGGCTATAATAAAACAAAACCAATTCCTCAAGGAGAGGTAATAGCCACAATAGATGGCGATCCTTTTATAGCCGTCGGCGAATTTGGAAAGGGGAAATCAGCAGTATTTACATCTGACTGTGCGCCTCATTGGGGTCCCCCTGCTTTTGTAAATTGGGAATTTTATGATATACTTTGGGCAAATTTAATGGATTACCTGACGAAGTAAGTTTATTTTGACTTTCTACTCTTTTTTATGATATTTATTTTGTAAGTTAAACTATTATGTAATATTCTGTAGAAAACATCATAAATTTTTTAAGGAAGAAACGATATGTCTATTACAATTAAAGATATTGCTGAAAAGGCCGGCGTATCCATTACCACAGTTTCTAAAATAATTAATAAAAAAGATGATGATATAAGTGACAAAACAAGGAATAAAGTATTAAAAGTAATTGACGAATATAATTATATTCCAAGTGCATTGGCTACAGGCCTTGTGACTAAGAAAACTAATACTATAGGCCTGCTCTTGCCTGACATATCCAATGCTTTTTTTGCCGAGCTTGCCAGAGGTGTAGAAGATGGAGCAAATTGCGAAGGTTACAATGTTATCCTCTGCAATACAGACGATGATCCCGAAAAAGAAAACCAATACTTAAGCGTTTTAAAGTCGAAACATGTGGATGGAATAGTTTTTCTTTCTACAGCACTGTCAAATCATAGCGCAATCAGAGAACTAAGCAGGAAAGGCTTTCCCGTTATAGTACTTGACCGGGCATTTGATGATGAAGATATATTGGCTGTATTTATTGATAATGTCATGGGCGGCTACCTTGCGACGAAGCATTTAACAGAATTTGGGCATAAGGCAATAGGATGCATTACAGGGCCACTGAAACCTAAACTTGCAATACAACGTCTTGAGGGTTACAAAAAGGCGCTAAAAGAAGCACATATTGATTTTAATGAGGAGTTAATATATGAGGGTAATTTTAAAACAAGAAGCGGAGAACTTGGCGCAAAAAAACTTTTAAAAGCAGGAGCAACTGCAATCTTTGCCTCAAACGACATGATGGCATATGGGGTATATAAAGCAGTTCATGATGAGGGCCTGAGTATCCCCTATGATATATCCGTAGTCGGCTTTGATGACATATTTTTATCAGAAATACTGTCGCCTCCCCTAACTTCAGTGAAACAGCCGACTTATGAGATGGGTATAATGTCAGCAGCCATGCTAATAAAAAAGATTAAAAACGAGGAACTAAAACAGTTGAGGGTGGAATACAAACCTACACTATCTGTAAGAAAAAGCGTTGCTTATCCCGCTGATAAAGTTGAAACCTGAGTAGGAGGGTTATAGATTGAAAAAAATTGTCGTAGTTGGAAGTATTAATATGGATGTAGTCATAAGGGTGCCTCATATCCCTACTATAGGCGAGACGGTGCTTGCAAAAGGTCAGCAGCTTTATGGCGGAGGCAAAGGGGCCAATCAAGCTATTGCAGCAAGCAGATTAGGCGGCAATGTTTATATGATAGGCCGGCTTGGCGATGACGCTTATGGCAAAAAACTATATAATGAATTAGTTAATAATAATGTGAAAGCAAAAGCCGTAGAATACGATACAAATTTTCCTACCGGAACAGCATATATATGTGTTTCGGACAAAGGCGATAATACAATTGTCGTAAATCAAGGAGCCAATGGCAGGCTTGACATTGAACAAATAAAAAGGTATGAATGTATTTTACAAGATGCTGACTACTGTATACTCCAAATGGAAATACCAATTAGTACCATAGAATACGTAATTGATTTCTGCAAGAAGAAAAATATTAAGGTAATTTTAAATCCGGCTCCCGCCCATTTGCTAAGCGATGAAACGCTAGAAGGTATCTATATGATACTTCCCAATGAAACAGAACTTGCAATTCTTTGCAATAACAGCGGCACGATAGAAGATATGGCAAAAAGCTTGCACAAAAAAGGCATTGAAAATGTGATTGTAACATTGGGCGGAAATGGTTCTATGTTAGTAAATGAGAAAACAACAAAACACTTTCCCGCTATGTCATTTCCTGTGGTAGATACGACGGCAGCAGGTGATGCTTTCGTAGGTGCTGTTACAGTTGGGCTTTCTGAAGGAATGGATCTTGAAAAAGCAATCGAATTTGCCACATGTGCAGCCGGTATAACCGTGAGCAGAGAAGGTGCTCAAGCATCACTGCCTGATAGAAAGATGGTTGACAGCTATTTTTCTATGCGATAAATATAAATGCTCTACTAAAAACGACGCTTTAATTATTCAGCCTTACCACACCATAAAATTTGGGTGTATTGGGGCTGATTTTTTGTTGAAATCAAAAAGTATTGGACTTGCTGCTCAGACTTAGTGTATCATTATTATAGTAAATATAGAAAATACTCAGCTATAATAATAGGGAGAAAGGCGAGATCCATGAATATACGTCTAGGCATTGTTGGACCGGAAGATTCTCTGATTTTACTAAGAAAAGTCTTGCGTGAGTTTGACAGAGAGATTACGGTGGTTGAAAAAGCTTATGAAAATTTTGAAGACCTTAGGGATATTGCAACAATGGTTCAAGATGTGGATATAATACTTTATAGTGGTCAGGCACCTTACTTTTGGGTAAAATCCAATGTTAATATTGAGACACCCGGGGTTTATATCCCTAGAAACGGGACGAGCCTTTACAAGGTGCTTTTTGACATTTATCGTGATGGCAAAGATGTTTCTGCTTTGAGCTTTGATACGATAAGCCGTCGCGATATCGAGGAAACTTATATGGAACTTAATCTGCCGCTTACCCAGGTATTCACAATGGATTACGATAAATATCTTCCCTATGGAAAACTTGTAGATTATCATAAAAGTTTATGGAATGAGGGCAAAACCCATGCGGCAGTGACGTGCCTTAACAAAACTTATGAAGAGCTTAAGAAATCAGGCATCCCTGCCTATAGAATATTGCCTACTATTTCTAGCGTCCGGCACAGCTTGGAAAAAGCGATAATGTATGGAGAAAGTATCAAGCTTAAGGAAACTCAAATGGCGCTTATATTAGTAAGGGTCGAAGACGTTGAAGATACATTATATGAAAGCTCCAACTATCAATTGCAAATAAAGCTTCTTGAGCTTTATCAGATAATTTTAGGCTATGGCGATCAGACGAACGCTACAGTAACCAAGATAAATGACACAGAATTTATGATAATAACTACCCGCGGGTGTTTGGAAGAATCTACAGATATATTTTTAGGTTCGCCTCTGCTTCGAGCGCTAAAATCCAATACGAATCTTAAAGTAACCGTAGGAATAGGATTCGGCAGAACAGCGAAGATGGCCGAGACCAATGCCCGACAGGCAGTAAAGCTTTCTAAGGAAAACGGAAGCGACTGCTGCTTTTTGGTGACGGAAGAAGGTAAGGCCATTGGACCTATGCGAGAAGATAAGGGCGCAATAAAAAGTGTTGCAGATTTAGATTTGGAAGAACTGGCGAAAAAACTAAATATGAATGTAATAAATTTGAGTAAATTCAAATCTTCTCTTCGCCGCTTAGGGAAAAACAAGGTAACTGCTAAGGAGCTCAGCGAAAGTATGAACATAAGTCAACGAAGCGCTCGTAGGATTTTAGCTCAATTGGAAGAAAAAGGAG
Source organism: Tepidanaerobacter sp. EBM-49 (assembly GCF_001896645.1). Lineage (NCBI taxonomy): Bacteria > Bacillati > Bacillota > Clostridia > Thermosediminibacterales > Tepidanaerobacteraceae > Tepidanaerobacter > Tepidanaerobacter sp. EBM-49. Next base: position 45,034 of record NZ_MPPE01000024.1, on the reverse strand, counting down.
CGGCTAAAATTTTGGAAAACAAAAGTGTATTAGGGAAGGGCAGGCCAAGTCGGGTATATCAAATATTAATATAGAGCTAGTTCGGTTAGAAAACTAATTATATGAAGATCATCACTTTATTTAATTAGATGTAACCGACTTAAAAATTAACAATTTACAAAAAAAGTGTACCGGTGCTTATAACCGGTATTTTTATGTTTAAAAGGACTTTTCGTATAAATAAATTTTTGCGATGACAAGTATACTGTATACATTTTAAAATCAAGAAGGATTTTGGAAAAAGAGGAAGAATTCATAATAAAACATATATGGCCACATAACCAAAATTTGGCCGAAAAGGAGGAAATCATGTGACTAAAAATGAGTTGACAAAACAGAAAGGCAGTTTTGAAAGGTTTTTGGATTGGGTGGAGCGCGTAGGGAATAAACTACCACATCCATTTTTCCTGTTTGTTTATCTGACTATAGGGATAATGCTTCTATCTGCTGTTTTATCTATACTGCAAGTTTCGGCGATAAATCCCGGCAGCGGGGAAGAAGTTGTGGTCAAAAGCCTTTTAACCCGAGAAGGCGTGGAGTGGATGCTGGTAAATGCCCTTAAAAACTTTACCGGTTTTGCTCCTCTCGGTCTGGTGCTTTCTATGCAGATGGGTATTGGTCTTGCAGAACAGGCGGGTTTGCTGTCTGCCTTCATGAGAAAAACCATGTATGGCGCACCTTTATGGGCTATTAGTTTAGCAGTAATGTTTGTAGGCATAAATGGGAACATTGCATCAGATGCTTCCATAGTCATTATACCGACACTTGCGGCAAGTATCTATCTTTCCCTGGGGAAAAATCCGTTGGTAGGTCTTATGGCGGGATATGCTGCAGCCTGTGCCGGCTTTTCCGCAAACCTTATAATAGCCGGAACCGATGCGCTACTTGCAGGCATAACTCAAGAAGCTGTAAAAATCATAGATCCAAGTATCCAAGTTAATCCCTCTATTAACTGGTACTTTATGTTTGCCTCGACGATTATCTTTACATTTGTGGGGGCATGGATCACTGACAAAATCATAGCACCGAGACTTGGAGAATACAAAGGCAAGATAAAAGTTTCCGAAAACCAAGACCTTACGCCTATTGAAAATCTTGCCTTAAAAAATACAGGCAAGGCAGCTTTAATATTTCTTGCGATACTAGCTGCTGCTACATTGCCTAAAAATGCCATTTTAAGAAATGCTGAAACCGGAGGACTTATACCTTCACCGTTTTTAAACGGTATTATTCCGATTTTAATGCTGTTTTTTATAACAATAGGTGTGGCATACGGAAAGACTGTCGGCACCATAAAAACTGCCGGCGACATACCAAAACTTATGGCTGAAGCAGTAAAAACCATGTCAAGTTACATAGTTCTTGTTTTTATCATAGGCCAGTTCGTAGCATATTTTAACTGGACTAACATAGGTGTTGTAATAGCGGTAAAAGGGGCAGAATTTCTGCAAAATGTGGGATTTACAGGTTTGCCGCTGATTATAGGAATTATATTGCTTTCTACCATAGTAAACCTGTTTATCGGCAGCGGATCTGCCAAGTGGTCTATACTTGCGCCCATATTTGTACCGATGCTGATGCTGTTAGGCTATTCTCCGGCAATGACTCAGGTAATATACCGCATCGGCGATTCTTCAACCAATCCGATAACACCGCTTTTTCCATACTTCCCCATAGCCTTGGGTCTTGCTCAGTACTATGATGAAGATGCCGGAATTGGGACTTTGATGTCTTTGATGCTGCCTTATGCATTGATATTTTTGGTAGTGTGGACACTGCAATTGATAGTGTGGATGGTCTTAGATTTGCCATTGGGACCGGGAGCAGGAATTTATATGTAAATCTTGCAAAAAGGAGTGCCTAAATCGCATGGAAGAATTGGAAAAACAAATATCCGAGATTTTAGAACATATAATATCAATTAGAAGACATATTCATCAAAATCCGGAGCTGGGCTATGAGGAAAAAGCTACTTCGGAACTAGTTGCAAAGGAATTAAAGTCTTTATGCCTTAAGGTGGAAGAAGGCGTGGGCGGATACGGCGTAGTAGGGATTTTGGAAGGCGACCGACCGGGAAAAACTCTACTCCTCAGAGCCGATATGGATGCACTTCCTATTGAGGAAGAAACCGGACTTCCCTTTAGCTCAAAAGTCGCCGGCATCATGCATGCCTGCGGTCACGATATTCATACAGCTATTTTGCTTGGCGCAGCTAAAGTGTTATCAAAATACAAAGATCGCATCTGTGGGCAAATAAAATTTGTATTTCAACCGGCAGAAGAGTGCAGTCCACAGGGTGGGGCTAAGGCAATGATAGATGCAGGAATACTTAAAAATCCGAAGGTAGACTATGCCTTAGCACTACATGTAATGCCACAGCTTTATGTAGGCGAAATCGGTTTATGTTCCGGACCTTGCACAGCTAAATCAGATCGGTTCTTTTTAAAAGTAACAGGTAAATCCGGTCATGCATCAGCTCCCCATCAAGGAATAGATGCATTGGTAGCGGCTGCGGATGTAATATCAAGCATGCAAACTATAGTATCAAGGCGGATAGATCCTCGGGACAGTGTAGTTATCTCCATTGGCAAAATCACAGGCGGCCAGAGATACAACGTTATATGTGATAAAGTGGAGATGGAAGGCACTGTAAGAATCATGACGCCGGGATATGAAGATGAAATTAAGGAATATATGAACCAGGTAGGAAAGGGTGTAGCTTACGGCCATGGTGCCTTTTTTGAAATGAATTATCTAGAAGGATATCCTATGGTAATAAATGATGTTAGCCTTACGCAGAAAGTAAAAGAAATTCTTATCGAAAAGATGGGCAAAGATACTATAAAAGATATTCCCCAGGAAACTTCCGGCGAAGATTTTTCCTTTATTTCTCAAGAGGTGCCGTCGGTATATATGAAATTAGGTTCTTCTTCGAGAAATACCAAGGAAATATTGCCCCTACACAATAGCCGCGTAATTTTTGATGAAGGCTGCATACCCATTGGCATTAAGGCACTAGTGGTACTGAGCATGGAACTGTTGCAGCAGGAGGAATAGCATGGATGATATAAAAACATTGGTAAATAAGATAGAACCGAAAGTTATTGCATATCGCCGAGATTTTCATAAATACCCCGAAGTAGGCTGGACGGAGTTTCGCACAAGCAGTAAAGTAGCTGAAATTCTCATGGATTTAGGCTATGAAGTAAAACTTGGCAGAAAAATTCTAAAAGAAGAAGCGATCATGGGTTTTCCCTCGCAGAAGGAAATACTAAATGAAATAAAGCGGGCGATAAAAGAAGGGGCGGACCCTAAAATAATAGAGATGATGGAAAATCTGCCGGGGGTTGTAGGAATTCTTCATACCGATAAACCGGGTCCTACGATGGCTTTTCGCTTTGATATGGATGCCCTAAGTATTACAGAAGCTCAAGATGATGAGCACAGACCACACAAAGAAAACTTTTCTTCGGTGCATGACGGAATAATGCACGCTTGCGGCCATGATGGTCATACAGCAGTGGGACTGGCTCTTGCAGAAATTCTTATGAAAATCAAAGATGATTTATCCGGAACGATAAAGCTTATTTTTCAACCGGCTGAAGAGGGGGTAAGAGGCGCGAAAGCCATGGTGGAGGCAGGTGTCGTAGATGATGCGGATTACTTTTTTGCTTTTCACATAGGCTTTGGAGCCGCTGATTCAGTGAGCCTTGTAGCTAAGACCACAGGTTTTTTAGCTACATCAAAAATAGATGTTGATTATATAGGTCAAACTGCCCACGCCGGTGCTTGCCCGCAAGAAGGGAAAAACGCCCTGCTGGGGGCTGCATCTGCAGCTCTTAATCTGCACGCCATAGCACCTCACAGTGAAGGAATCACTCGCATAAACGTTGGCGTATTGACAGCAGGCACAGCTGCCAATATAATACCCGGAAGTGCTCATATGAAAATTGAAACTAGAGGCGAGACTACAGCATTAAATAATTACATGCAGGAGAAAGCAAAAATCATACTTAAGGCTTGCGCAAATATGTACACTCTTGGCTGCCACATCAAAGATGCCGGCAGTGCGCCAAGTGCCAAAGGCGATGAAGAGCTTGCTAAAACAGTAAAACAGATTGGTGAGAGCTTAGGAATTTCGAAAATAGAAAATGAAAGTAACTTTGGCGCCAGTGATGATGCTACATATTTCATGGAAAGGGTTCAATCACAAGGGGGTAAAGCCCTTTATTTTCAAGTTAAAACTCCAATTGCATCCGATCATCATACAAACAGGTTTGATTTTGATGAATCCTGCCTTAAAGTAGCCATTCAAATATGTGCACATTTAGCTCTTAGAAATTTTATCTAATGCCGGATTTTACCATCCGGCTTTTTTATGTGCGCCAATTTTACTTTTGTCATTCTGAGTGAAGTTAAGATGAGAATCTCAAGGTTATTTTTGATAAAGATCTTTTGCTGAGGCTGAAAATAGTAATATTTGTGTGCTTTGGAAACTTTATTTGAAAAATACGAAAATAACACAAAAGAACACAAAAGAACCGTCCCTCTGTGTACTTTGTGTACTTCTTGAAAACAAAAATTTCTCAAAATCAGAAATTAATGGATTTATCTCTTAATTTAGTGTATTATTGTATTAAGCAGGTAGCTGCTTTATATAATGCATGCATACTTGCGTGAAGACAGTAGGCTCACTATATGACGGTTTAGGAGGGAAAAAATATGCTTTATGAGATTGTAAATGATTTTCCTCACGAGATTTTAAATGCGAAAAATCCCCCTTTTATCTCACTTTATCAGCCGACCCACCGCTACAGTCCTGAAAATAAACAGGATGCAATTAGATTTAAGAATCTTATTCGAGAAGTGGAAGATTCGCTAATGCGAAAACACCCAAAAAGAGAAATAGTCAATATCATGAAACCTTTTTATGCCATAGCCAAAGAAAAAATGTTTTGGAATTATACCTTAGATGGCTTGGCAGTGCTTGCTACAGAAGACAGATGTATAGTATATAATCTTCCAAGACCTGTAAAAGAGGTAGTGGTAGTAGCTGATACCTTTTATATCAAACCCCTCATAAGAATTTTTCAGTCAGCAGATCGCTATCATCTTTTAGGACTTAATAGAAAAGAATTTAAGCTTTATGAAGGCAATAGATATGGATTTAAGGAAGTTAAAATTCCACCTGACATCCCAACGACCATTGAAGAAGCCTTAGGGGAAACTTATGGCCGCAAAGAACCTTCGTTAAGCGCAAGAACTGTTAGTTCTATGGGAAGCGGCGTGTTTTATGGGCAAGGCAGTAAAAAAGATATAATTGATAGTGAGACAGAAAAATTTTTTAGATATGTAGACAAAGTAGTTTGGGAAAATTATTCTCGCCCCACAGGATTGCCTCTTATGTTAATAGCCTTAAAAGAACACCATACATTTTTTAAAAAAATCAGCCGCAATCCTTTTCTAATGAAGGAAGGTATTGAAACAGCTTTTAATTCCTTAACAGTAAGCGAATTGAAAGATGCTGCATGGGAAAAAATGGAGCCAATATATTTAGGAAAGACAAAAAAATTAATTGATGCCTATGAACTGGCAAGGTCTAAGTTTTTGGCTACAGATGATTTGGCGCAGATTGCAAGAGCAGCGCTGTCGAATAATGTCGGAACTTTACTCGTAGAGGCAGACAGGATAATTCCGGGGAAAATTAATAGGGAAACAAGTGAACTTATAGAAGGAGATTTAAAAGATGTAGAGGTAGGCGATATATTGGACGATCTTGCTGAAATGGTGTTTAAAAACAAGGGGGAAGTAGTCGTACTTCCAAAAGAAAGAATGCCGACAGATACCGGAGCAGCAGCAATTTTCAGGTATTAAATGAAACTTTAACCGTAATGAAATATATACCAGTGACATAAAAAATAAAAAGGTCCTTTGATATGGCACAGCAATAAAACGAGATCAAAGGACCTTTTTATATAAAGCTATATAATAGAAAGACATAATTTTGTTTAAAAATAGTATAATGTGCGGCATACACGACAAAAATGCTAAAATTAAAGTACTGCCAGGAAGTATTACATTAACAGACAATAAACACAAAGATTGCGAAAAAATTATGGAACCTTGATGAAAAATGGATAATCATATCTAACCTTTTAATTATGCCTTGAGAAATATTAAGGCTAAGGTAAAACTTGCATAAATTGATGTGATCTAAAGAAAAAGCAAGATTTGGGTATTTTCACAATTTGACAATAAGTAAATATTACAGTATAATTCATATGTATTTTAAATACTTTTTACGAGCTTCATAATAAGCTATAGTTGGTGGATAAATGCTAGATCAATTAAAAATAAAAAATTTAACAAATATTTTAGTTAATTTATTTTCTAAGCAGAGAGCGACTAAAACACAATTAGTTGAATTGACTGGTCTGAGCAACTCTACAGTATCCTCCTCGGTTAATAGTTTACTCAAGCTCAAACTATTAGTTTGCAATGGCATGGAAGATTCAATTGGTGGCCGACGCTCTGCAATCTATGAAATTAATAAAGATTATGGTCAGTTTATAGGCGTAGATTTGTTTAGAAATACAATTCATGTTGAGACGGTTTGTTTGATGTCAAGGGTCGAAGGAAAATAGCCGCGAAAGCTTAAGTATACTGCGGTTTTCTGGCAATCGGGCAAATTTGGCATCGGGCAGACCAAACGCTTCTCGGTAACTTATCCAAGGGCAATCCGGCTCAAAAAGTGTGAGAGTTGAGTTGCCAAGTTAGATGTCAATATGTTGAGTTGCCGAGTTAGATGTCGGGGAGTTGTGGCTGCGAGATAGATGTCAGGAAAGATAGGAGGAAGCGTTATGGCTTTTGATTATAAAAAAGAGTATAAGGAATTCTACATGCCGAAGAATAAGCCCGGTATCATCACGGTTCCGAGCATGAATTATATTGCGGTTCGTGGACACGGTGATCCGAATGCGGAGGATGGGGAATATAAGCAGTCTATCGGGCTGCTCTATGGTATCGCCTTCACGATCAAGATGAGCAAAAAGGGAGATCACCAGATTGATGGTTATTTCGATTATGTAGTCCCTCCGCTGGAAGGATTCTGGTGGCAGGATGGTGTCGCCGGGATCGACTATGCTCACAAAGAAAACTTCGAGTGGATCTCCGTCATTCGTCTGCCAGATTTCGTTACAAAGGTTGATTTTGACTGGGCGATTGAGGAAGCTACCAAGAAGAAAAAGACAGACTTTTCAAAGGTCGAATTTCTGACCTATGATGAGGGCTTGTGCGTTCAGTGCATGCACATCGGTTCTTATGACGATGAGCCTGCCACTGTCGCACTTATGCACGAATACATGGAGCAGCAGGGCTATGTTCTGGATATTACAGAGCAGCGTTTGCATCATGAAATTTATCTGAGTGATGCCAGAAAGGTTGCACCGGAAAAGCTAAAAACAGTGATCAGACATCCGATAAGGGAGAGGTAGGATTATGGCATCAAGCAAAGAATACTTGGATTTCATATTGGAGCAGTTGTCAGAACTGGACGATATATCATACCGGGCAATGATGGGAGAATACATCTTCTATTATCGCGGCAAGATCATCGGCGGCATTTACGATGACCGCTTTCTTGTGAAGCCTACAAAGTCCGCTGTGGCAATGATGCCGAATGCAGACATGGAACTGCCATATGAAGGGGCGAAGGAAATGCTGCTCGTAGATGATGTTGACAATAAGGAGTTCCTTACAGAACTGCTTGAAGCGATGTATTCGGAACTACCTGCGCCGAAGAAAAAATAAAGAAAATACACCAAGGCTCCCACATTGTCGGCACCAACAGGCGGCCATATATTAAAGGGAATAACAGATCATTATTTCGGAGGTTGACGCAGTATGAATTATAAGGTGATCGATAAAGAAACTTACTATAGAAAAGGCGTGTTCCGTCATTTCACAGAAGATTGTGCGTGTTCGACTTCCATGACAGCGAGGATTGATGTTACCGATCTTGTTCATCATTCCAAAGAGATCGGGACAAAGTTTTACATCAACTTTCTTTTTATCCTGTCAAAGGTTCTGAATTCCCGCGAGGATTACAGGATGGGGTATCTTAGGGAAACGGACGAACTGATCTGTTATGATGTGATCAATCCCATACAGTATATCTTTCATGATGATACAGAAACCTTCACGCTTGTCTATACAGAATACGATGAAGATTATGAGAAATTCTACGCAGAAGCTCTGCGTGATGCTGAAGAGGCAAAAAAGACCAGAGAATATGGTTTTGATATTATGAATCATCCCAACTGGTTTGATGCGTCATGTATACCGTGGCTGTCTTATGATGCCATGCATCTTGAACTGCCCGATGTTCATATGTTTTTTGCGCCTGTCATCAACTGGGGAAAATACAGGGAGGAAAACGGCAGACTTGTGATGCCTGTGACTGTCCGTCTAAATCATGCGATTGCTGATGGTTATCTGGTGGCAAATGTATTTAGGCTCTTGGAGCAGGAAATCACGTTATTTGTAAAGAGATGATTGAGAAAAAGGTATAGGAACTTGCCACAAGGCTCCCAAACTGCCATCATCGGTAGTAAGGGAGCCTTTTTTATGCTTCGATGTTGATTGTGAGCCCGGACTTAAATTCCACCGTGAAGTGGTCGGCAAAGACGATGATCTTCTCGATGAGCTTTTTGACCAGAGCCTCATCAAACTCTGTGATGTCGGTTTCCTGCCCGGCGATGAAGTCTTGCAGCTCCCTGATCCGTTTCATGAGTTCTTCCCGGTGGTGGCTGTCGAGTTCTGATTGTTCCTTCTGGTCGCGGAGCCGGAAAATTTCATCGGCGATGGCGTCATAGTCTTGCTTGTTGTTTGCCTTCTTGATGAGCTCTTTTTGCAGTTCTTCCAGCCGAGCTTGAATGCCATCCGGCGATAGGGTATCGGCGCTGACTACGGCCTTGGCGATATTGGTCTGCAACTGTTTTAGGAAGGTGCCGCGCTCTGTCAGAATCTGATTGATGGCTGTGACCGTGACTTCCTGCAGCAGGAGCTCGTTAATCGTCCGGTTGGTGCAGTTTGTGTCTGCGGAGCCCGGCTCCAATCGGCTGATGCAGCGCCAGACGATGGACTTGCAGCCGTGGTTATTCCAGTGAACGCGCCGGTAAAGCTCGCCGCAGTCTCCGCAGAAAACCATCTGTGCAAAGCAGTGATTGCAGGAGAAGCTGCGTTTCTTGCCTGTCGGGCTGACATGGACTACCCGGCGACGCACAAGCTCCGCCTGCACCTGCATGAAGAGGTCTTTTGGAATGATCGCTTCGTGGTCGCCTTCAACGTAGTATTGAGGGACGGTGCCGTTGTTCTTGATGCGCTTCTTTGTCAGGAAGTCTGTGGTGTAGGTCTTTTGCAGGAGTGCGTCACCCATGTATTTCTCGTTGCGGAGAATCTTGTTGATGGTGCTGGTGTGCCACTTTGTCTTGCCAGCGCCGGTGAGGATACCGTCAGCCATAAGCCCGTCGGCGATCTTATCCATGCTGGAGCCTTCGAGGTATTCCCGGTAGATGCGCTTTACGATTTCTGCCTGTTCCGAGTCAATGATCAGGTGCCCGTTGTCATCCTTGGTGTATCCGAGGAATCGATTGTGATTGACCTGCACCTTACCTTGCTGGTAGCGGTACTGCAGTCCCAGTTTGATGTTCTGGCTCATTGACTGGCTTTCCTGCTGGGCAAGGCTCGCCATGATCGTGATCAGCACCTCGCCTTTAGCGTCCAGCGTGTTGATGGCTTCCTTCTCAAAATAAACTGGTATGTTCTTATCCTTCAGCTGCCGGATGTATTGCAGGCAGTCGAGAGTGTTTCGAGCAAATCGGCTGATGGACTTGGTGATGACCATGTCGATGTTACCAGCCATGCACTCGTCGATCATTCGATTGAATTCATCACGCTTTTTTGTGTTGGTGCCGGAGATACCGTCGTCTGCAAATATGCCCGCCAGCTCCCATTCCGGATTCTTTTGAATGTACTCGGTGTAGTGCGTGACCTGAGCCTCATAGCTTGTTTCCTGTTCTTCGGAATCCGTGCTGACGCGGCAGTAGGCTGCAACACGGAGTTTTTTCTGCGCTGATTGCTTTACTGTATTTCCGACCTGCCTTCTGGCCGGAATCACCATTACATTTCCCATTAGTTTACCTCGCTTTCAATGAGGCTGTAGAGGTATTCTGCCTGCAGCCTCGGATCTTCATAGTGTTGCTCTGCCGCAGCCATGCGAAAGCCGGTAGGAGACGCTGCGGGTTTTACACTCTTTTTCCTGTTCAGCCTGCCAAGTTTCCCGGCGCGTTCAAATCGGATGGCGGCAGCTTTATCGTAGGTTTCCTGATCAATGATAGCCGGGTAAAAGTCGTCTCCGAGGTAGTGCCTGTTTTCCATCAGGCGCTTTGCCGTGCCGTGGTAGGTTTCAATGCCAGCAGCGGCAGCAGCCTTGGCCAGTGCCATCCCGGAGAGGTAATTCTCATAGAGCTTTCGTATTTTATTGGCTTCATCCTCTTTAATCGTGGCGCAGCCGTTTTCAATGCTGTAGCCGTAGGGTGTATGTCCCATGTATTCACATCCTTTCTCGAAGCGTCAGACCGCATTTCAGTTCAAAGCGCACTTCATTTCTGGAGCGGACAATGATGCAGTTCACATATTCATTAAACAGGTCATCATCGAATTCATGAAGTATTCCACCTTTTTCTGTAAAGTGCAGAAGCGCTGTGGCTGCTGTGACCTTTGTTACATCTCCGGAAACAGCGTTTTTTAAGGCGTTGATCTCATCCCGGAAACTGTCTGCCTGAGAAAGCAGCTCGTTCGTTTCTTTGTTAAAAAGGATCGGGTCGATGATGCCCTGTGTCATGAGCTTTGTCAGCGTCTCGCGCTTTTCTGTGTTCTGCGCCAGTAGGGTCTGTATTTCCTGAATGCGCCGAAGCGAGTCATCAGACGAAGTGTTTTTCAATGCGTCCACATATGGTTTTAGGATGATCCTGTGCGCGTAGACCAACTTGTTCATCATGGTGACGAAAGCCTGCTTCAGATCATCGTCCTTTACAAAAAGCATGTGGCATTTATCTTTATCCTTGATGTGGGTACTGCAGCACCATGCGGTGTATTTGTATCCGGTGCAGCTGTGTATCCGGCGCTTAAAGGTATCGCCGCACTCGCCGCAGATGATCTTCCCGGAGAAGGTGTAGCGATTCTGGTATTTGTCGCTCCCTTTGACGACACCTTTTTCCGTTGCCCGCTGGTGAATAAAAGCGTGAGCAGCTTCAAAGTCCTCCCGGCTGATGATTGCCTCGTGATGATCCTTGACCATGTACTGTGTCTGCTCGCCGTGATTGTTGTGCCGGACAAAGCGTGAATCCGAGTACGTTTTCTGGAAAAGGCAGTCGCCGACATACTTCTCATTGGAGAGCATCCCGCGAATGGTTGTGGCTGTCCAGCGTCCGTTTCGCTTGGTAGGAATGCCTCGCCGGTTCAGGTCGTCCGCGATGGCGTGGGTGCCTTTGCCGGAGAGCAGCGCTGCGAAGATTTCTTTTACCACAGCCGCCTGCTCCGGATTAATTACCATCTGCTCGCCATCCCAATCGTAGCCGTAGGGTGGGTAGCTGACTTTATAGGTGCCGCTCTCAAAGCGTTTCTGGATTGACCACTTGCTGTTTTCTGATATGGAAACAGACTCGCCTTCGGCCATGCTGGAGAGAATTGCCAGAAACAGCTCGCTCTCCATTGAGCCGGTGTTGATATTTTCCTTCTCGAAATAAATCGGAATGTGCAGGGCGAGCAGTTTTCTTACCAGTTCTAAGCAGTCCGTTGTGTTCCGGCTGAAGCGGCTGATGGATTTTGTGATAACAAAGTCCACTTTACCGGCCTTGCAGTCGTCAATGAGTCGTAGGAGCTCCGGGCGCTTGTCCTTCTTGGTGCCAGTGATGCCTTCGTCGAAATAGAGTCCAGCGAACTCCCAGTCATCACGGGATGTGATGTAATTTTCGTAGTGGGTTTTCTGTGCCTCAAGGCTTTCAAGCTGGGCATCGGAATCCGTAGAGACGCGGCAGTAGGCGGCTACCCTGATCTTCTTGAGTTTAACTTTCGAGTTCGCTGTTTCCGCGATTTTCGTAACTTTTTTCAAGGGAAGTACCTCCTTTCCGTACGTCTATACATCACTCTAAAGCGACTACATATCAAGGGATTTTCGGCATTATTTCCGCGAACAAGGGAGAGAAAGTTTCCCGATTGATGGCGGTTAATTTGTTAAATTCAGCCACAGAAATGAGGCCGTCATCGAGCATCTTCTTTGCGATTGTCTGTGCTCTGCGGTAGTCCAGATCGCCCTGAATCCGCTCCTGCGTGAAATATCCAGATTGAACATTTGTGATTTCGTCTGTCATAACATATCCACCTCCAGTTTCCACTGGAGATGAACTGCCTTTTTGAGCGGAGGAAAATAAAAAAAGCCTGCGGGCATTCCGAAGAACACTCGCAGGCATAGCAGATTGGATATTCAGTTATTTCACTCTGATCTTCCAGCCGGTCAGAATAAGGTTGACGTTTTTGATGAGCGTCGGGTTGAGCTTCTGGATCGCCGAAACCGTGGTGCTGTATTTCTTAGCAATTCCGGAGAGGGTATCACCGCTTTTTACGGTGTAGTAGACAGGAGTAGATTCCTGCTTTTTCACCAGAGCATTGACCTTTGCCTGCACGGCAGAATAATCATACCCGGCAGCGGTGAGGCGTTCTTTGCGGTCGGTTCCGTTTCCCCATTTGCCGTCCAGCACCTCTTGCGCCAGCTCATCTACGGTCTTTGCCGGAGTGACCGGAGCAGGAGTGACAGGCTTGCTGTCATCGGACGCAGACTTTGTAAAGCCGTTGAAGCTGCCGTTCTGGATAATGGCAGGATAATCCACATAGGCGTAGTCCATATCCACATTACCACTGATGCCGTCAACAGAGCCCTTGGAAGAATACTGCCAGATGCCGTAGTCGCCTTTATAAGAACATTTGCTGGCATACTGCGCTACCCAGTGAGCGTAGGGCGTGAGTTTCGTGTCATCCATGCGTTCTTTGAAGCCGGAAACAGCGGAGCCGTAGATCCCGACGAAGTATCCGGCATCTTCCATAGTTTCACAGAAAGCAATGGTGGCCTCAGTGATTCCGGCCTTGGCAGAGGCAGGCTGCGCTTCGTTATCCATGTAGACCGGGTATTCCAGCTGTTTACCCTTCAGGATTTGCAGGAAGCGTTCTGCATCTGCTTTTCCGGCGGAAGCAGTTACGCAGTCCTTTCCGACAAAGTAGTAAGCGCCGATGGGAATACCGGCAGCCTTCGCGCCTTTGTAATTTGCTTCCCATTTGCTATCCGTATAAAAACCGGCATCGGAGCCGCCAGCTTTGATGATGGCAAACTCGATACCGGCCTTTTTGACCTTATTCCAGTCAATGGTTCCCTGCCAATGACTGACGTCGATTCCTTTTCTCGTCATGTTATTTTTCCTCCTCATCGTGACGGTCATGGAGCTGCTCCAAGACCTCCTTTAATTTCTCCGGTACCGGCAGGCCGAGGTGTGCTGCGTTCTCCGTCAGCGACAGACCTTCATTGGACAGGTAGAAGAAGATGATCGCCGTGCGGAGCACTCCCGGATGGCCGAGTACCTGAACATCAATGACGTTTCCGATGCCTACCAGCAGGAAGATCAGCACCTTGCGGCAGATTCCCTTAAAGCCGACCTCGCTTGAGAGCTTTTTGTCTGAGATGGCACACATGATGCCGGTAAGGTAGTCGCAGGTCACAAAGATCACCAGCGCAATCAAGAGCCCGTCACAGCCGCCAAGGAAATAGCCAAGCCATCCTCCGACAGCGGCAAATACCAGTTGGATCGTGTTCCAGAATTCTTTCATGAGAAAATCCCTCCTTTGTGCAAAATAAAAGCCGCCTGCATTTTGCAGACAGCCTCATGAACTGTATCCGTGTATGAAGTTATATCTGTTTTGGCAGCGCTTCCCAGAGCCGCATATCCTCCTGTCCCAGCGACCACATGGCAAAGCCTCTCACTCCCCAGCGGTAGGCCGCTTCATTTGCCCAGTAAACGAGCGAATCCACGTCTTGATAGTAGAGGATGGAAAAGCCGTCAGCATCACCGAGAAAGAGCCTTGATATCCAGATGTCGATGTCCTTTGGCGTGATGGTCACCGTATAATCGTTGCCACAGGTCAGGGCAAGCTCATGGGAGTGGTAGAACTCATAATCCAGAGAAATGCTCTCGCTGCGTGTCGCATCCTCCTCGATATCCGAGGTCAGCGTAAACACCTGAAATTCCGTATCCCATGTGGCGTTCGACCTGCTGATCCTTCCATACTGTGTAACTGTGCCGTCCGGGAAGGTAACATCAAAGCGCTCGTAGGGCTCGTAAGTCCATGCATCGCCAAGGCGGAGCAGCTCGCAGACCGTCCGGTTATCTGAACGGTATCCGGCATAGCCTCCGGAAAAGCCGCTGACCGTAGCTGTGAAGCGAAGCGTATAGGAAGAACCGGAATAAACACGCACCTTGTTTCCACGGATACGCAACTCGACCGTGTACATGGATGGATCGGTACGCAGGTCTGCATTTGCTGTTCGCTCTATGGTCTGGCTGTAGCTGCCAAGGAGCGTGCTGCCGTTATAAAGCTCCACAGCCTGAGAATCATAATTTAGGCAGCAGAACAGATCACCACAGAATACTCCGGCTTTGCCACTTCCTGTCGCAGGAAAAGCCAGCCTTGCCCGCAGGTGAATATCGAAAAAACCATCGTATCGCCATGCGAGCTTTCCGGAGCCGTCAAGCTGGGAGTAAACGCGGCTTTCGGAATATTCATCCTCGCGCCATACAGTCCAAGAGCCTGAAAGCGTCGTCCAGTAGTTTGTTTGCAGCACACCGTAGTCTCGGAAATCCTCATACCAGATGAGGGCAGAGTCCGGCTTTCGTCTCAGCATTTCGCAGGTGAGTTTGAAAGCTCTATCCGGCTGACACTCATTGCCGTCCACGTCGATAAAGTGGCGTGGAGAGAGTGTAAAGGTCGCAGTGCCTGCGGAGGGAGCCTCCGAAAAGCTGCTGCAAACACGGTAGCCATAAAACTGTACGCCTTTTACATCCACGGATATCACGATGGTGTGCGTACCGGCAGAGAGTGAAATGCTGCTGGCGAGCGTCGTCCAGAAGGTGCTTCTCCAATATGGCCACCAGAGCCTGCTTTCCGTAAAATGCGTCGTGTTGCCGTCAATCGAAACATAAATGCCGTTTTTATCCCAGAAGGGATAGCAGAGGCGGATGGCGATGTCGTAGGTTCCGGCGCTTGATACGGAAAAGGTATATGTGGCAGAGCCAGCGTCACCGAGAGTGGCCACACCATTTTCAAAGGATACAATGCCGGAGTAGGAGCTTGTCGTTCCATCCGCATCCACATAAATGGTACCGAACTCTGTGTGTTGCTCTTTGCTGTAAGCCGTCAGGTAATGCCTCCTGTTATAGGTTCCGTTCATCAGAGGATACTCATAGCTTGTGGCATCTCTGCCTTCCATGAAGTCGTAGACTTGCGGAAGCGCCCAAGGCACCATATCGTAGTCATCCCAATATGCGAGGATCGGGATGAAGGGCTGCGGAGGAGCATCGTCCGTGAAGTTGTATTGTCCGGTCATCCAGTTCTTTGCCGCGTAATAGGTATTTGATGTGCCGCGATAGGTTTTACCGAGGTTTGCAGGAAGATCATAAATCTGCCAGTTCCAGCCGTATGCAGGAAGGCCGAAGAATATCTTCTCCGGATTCATGACTGTGACCGCATAGTCGTAAATGCCCTCAAGCCAGTCTCTTGGAGAGACGGCTCCGGGAGCAGAGCCTGCCCACGCCATGCCATAGCTCATGATGGCCGCCGTATCGCAGTAAGCGTTGAGGTCGCCGTAAACGCACCAGTTCTCGCCGCCGACCGAGCCGTTGATGGAATTCATGCCCGGCAGACAGATGTTCATGAGCTTGCTGCTGTCATATCCTTTTACTGTGTTATATATATTCCGAAACATTGCCGTGGAGGCAGCGTGCGTGGAATACCCGTCGCCCTTCTCAAGGTCGATGTCGATGCCGTCGCACCACGGGTATTTTTCCATAATGCGGACGATCTCCGAAAGGAAGGTATCCTGAGCACCGTCGGTGTTATCCCGGAGAGCAGCAAAGATACTGTTCGTGCCATCGTTGGATATCGTCAGCAGCCATTTGATATGCGGCCAGCTGTTGATGTAGGTCAGCATATTGGAGATGGCCACGCCGCTTTCTGTGATGACACCGGTGCGCGATACCTTAAAAGAAAAGAGACCTACCTGCGAGAGGCGGTCTCCATATGCGGCAAGTGCCTGATACATTCTGGAATTGCCCATGAATGTCCAGACCATGCATTTGCGGCCTTTCAAATAATCATAGCTCATAGGGCATCACCTCCGTCCTGCATTTCCTGAAACTCAACATAGATGCGTGCAGACTTTTTATCTGCCACAGTAATCGGGTGCTTGCTGTCACCGGCAGCAGAGTATTGGAAAAAGCCGTCCTTGGATGTTGCAGCACCGTTCTTCAGGCACTTCCTCGTAGAAGCAAAAAGGTCAAATTCATCACCGGCAGCAGCCGCTGCTTTGAAAGTTGCCTTATGAGCACCTTCACCCAGCGCAAGCGATATACACCCGGCAGCCATCGCCTGAATCGGATAGACCTTGTAGTCAAGACCGGCAGCAGTGGTACCGAGATTGAAGATGACGCAGGTAGCAGCGGAGCGGACGATACCGTTATAAAACCTCTTTCCGTCTGTAGCATCATCGCCATCGTATTTTTCCAGAAACGTTTCGGTGTTGATGACAAAGCCTGTGACTTTATCGCCTTCCTGCAGCATCAAGTCGGTAAACCAGACCGAACCGGTGCAATCTATGACGGTGGGCTTTACCGTGATGTTTACGACGCGCTTATCCTGTTTTTTTGTAATTGTCTCTGTAAAGCGTGTAAACTCCGGCATTTATCCGTCCTCCGTCCATTGAATTTCTGATACATGGCCTACCCAGCCGGTGGCGATGGAGCCGCCCTGCAGGAGCATATCTGTGATATATACAGTTCCAGTGCAGTCGGTCACGCATACCCGGATGGTGATCTTTGTAACGCGTCCATACTGAGGAGAGACATCCTGTGCCACGTGTGTAAATGAAGCCATAGAAATCCCTCCTTCAGATCAGGTCTATAAATCGTGTTTCCGTTGTTCCGTCCTCGTATTCAAAGGTCACCTCAATGCCCACCTGTCCATTCGTACCTTTTGAGAGATTCTCAGAGGCAATCTGCGCCGAAAAGGTATAGCACTGCCGGTTGGCGGGCGTTATGGTCTGTGAAAGACTCTTTGTGGTATTCAGCGCACTTTCGCATTTGAAGGAAGCCGTGCCGGATACGCCATTATCTGCATCCACGGTAAATCCGGAGTTTTGCCAGTAGGTAAGACCGGAATCTGCTCTGGAATTACGCAGGTGATTAAACGGCACCAGATCCTTCATTTCCTGACTGTCTATCAGATCGGTAGACTCCAGCGTATCGGCTGCGCTATCCCAGCGTGAGGAGGAATCGCCCAGCTCCCGGAGGGTAGTGGAAAGCTCCAGCACCGTATTCCAAGGCTCCTGCAGGTTGTATTCCCTGCGGACGATTCTGGTCTTTACAGACAGGTTCAGGTCATCATCCTTCACCATGACCGTATCGCCCAGCGCCCATGTTTCATGTTCATAGCCGGTCAATACTGACAGATCCATCGCCTTTAGCACATAGGAGATACGCGGAGAGGCATAGTCTGCAAGTCGCATGTTGGCATATTCCAGCATCTGATATGGATTGGTGAAGTTCGAGCAATCCAGCGTAGCAATTCGTATTTCGGAAGTATAGGTCGTGTCCTGCACATATTCGTTGCCGCCATTGATCGAAGCAAAGGTCATGCCGTCCTTGCCATAGGCGTAAAGCCTTGTAATCAGGCTGGTCGTATCAATGACGCGTTGGATGGATTTCATGTTTTTCTTGTAGCAGAACAGTACGCCGGAATCTTCACCGGAGAAGGTTAGGAGCTTCACGATCCTGTTTGCGTTATCAAAAATCAGGTCGCCGCCGTGAATGTTCTGTACTGCACGCAAAATTGCCAGCGCGTTTTTCTCAGAGCAAGTCCAAGTACGCTTTGTGGAGACATTAACCGTGCCCACATCCCAGTCGGTACCCTGCAGGGCATAAGCCATCGGCACATCAGCCGTGTCTGCGTTAAAGGTAATCTCGTCCTTTTTCACGGAGTAGGCAAGATCATAGAATGCCGCTTCTGCATAGACCGTGGTGATGGCCTTGCCGCTTTCTTCCTTGTCGTCCGTAATCGTGCGGATGCGATAGGTGTCGCTGACAATACGCACGGTCTTTTCGTTATCGATATAGGCGCGTTTGCTATCCTGAAACGGCAGCTTAAATTCCAGCTCATCCACACCGTTGATCTCACTGGTCACAATAATGTCATATGCGTTATCCAACACAGCTTCCACATTCCCGTCTGAGTCCAGAATGACCGGTCTTGCATAGCCAAGTTTGGTATAGAGCGGCTTTGGATTATCGTACAGACTGATAGATGTCAGCGTAGGCGTCCTTGCTGTATTTGTGGTAGAAAGCGTGACGCGGTATTTGATGTATTTCTTTGCAGGAGATTCCAGCTCGCCGTTTGCACCGACAGCCTGCCACTCTGTCCAAGCGGAGAGGTCATCTGAGGTGGCTGTTTCCACAAGCGAGATAGAGGTCTCTCCCGGAGAGTAATCAGCTTTTACAGAAACTCTGCCGTTGCCAGTCACGCCACAGTCCCTTGCTGCAGTAATGAGCTGTCCGCTTGATGGATAGACAGAGTCTGTAGCTCGAAGCGTAACGACATCCGGTGTCGTCAGAGCGTCCACATCACCGGTCAGATCTGCACCGTTTGCGGAGAGCGATTCCAGAAAATATTCTGCAAGGTCATCGGCAGTTAGATCAGAATCACAGTCGAGGAACCAATCATCAAAGCCGCCTGCATACCAGTAGGAGTCTGCGTGCATTCCCCAGATGAGGTCAGCCACACAGCTACGGTTCAGCTCTCCGGTAAAGGTCAGCACACTTGACTGCCAAACCGTGCCGGAGCTTTTATCGCCAAGGATGTACTGCGCTGTCTTGGCATTTGGCTTGATCACACAGGCGATAAAATACCAGTAGCCGTTTAGCAAAGAGAATGATGGCGTTACCGACGTATCGAGGATCAGAGAACCGGAGGAGTTATACAGCATAATCCTCGGTTTTCCTCTGATCAGCGACAGATAGAAAATCGGCTGTCCGGAACCATAGCGGGTATTTAGGATCGGAGTATAGGTGTTGCCGACTGAATATGTCGTGGGCTTCATCCAGCCGCCGACCACGATGGTTTCACCGAGGCTTGAGAAGATGCTGCCGTCATTTTCTACTTTCAGGTAGGTTTTCTCCGATGAAGGATTATTGATGTTCATCTGAAAATAGCGACCGAAATTGCCTGTTTTCATATCTGCGGTTGTTCCGCTCCAGTTATGAATATATGCCTTACGATCCTTCCCGGAGGAATCCGCCAGATAATCATCTGCATCCGGTTCGGACTCGTTAAAACGCCAGAGACCGTCGGGAGCCCATGCAGCCGGGAACTCGCCGGTGAAGGCATCTTGGGTATTCAATATATTTTTAAGAGCCATGCAATATCACCTCCAGCGGCTTCTGGCTTGAATGTTCAGTTCCGTAAATGTTGTACTCGTACCGACCACAGCAATCACGATGGTATTATCTCCCGTGTTTAAGACCGGAAAATTAAGCTCCGACAAAAGCGGGAGACCGTTTCGGAGGGTTTCTCCGTTAGAGTCAACTACTTTTGCCGTCATCAGATCGGAGTCAATAATCAATGTTTCTCCGGCGGCAAGCCGTCCAATGATCTGTAGCTCGCTGCCGTTTGTGGTTATGGAGATATACGAGTCCGTCCCGGAAGGAATTACACCCGTTAAGGAGTAGACCGGGTAGGACTCGATATTCCCAAGAGCGCGAGACGCGGTAAAGGTTCCGGTTTCCGCAAAATCAAAGGTCTCGTCTGATATGGCATAGCCATAAGGGTCTGGGCAGAAAAATTCCAGATCAAAGGTGCAGGAATTACGGACTGCCCGGTCAAAGGAGAATCCGGATGTAAGCCTTGCTTCATACACTCGTCCCGGTTCCTTGTCCAGAATGAGCTGGCAGAGGCCTTTGTCCGGATTCAGCCATTCGATAATATCGTCCTTTTTTGAAAGAAACTGCTCGTCCGTCTTTCCCGGAGGAATGAAGCAGGAAATCAGTATCTTTCGCTCGGATACCGTTTCTCCAAAATCAAATACACCGTGTCGTCCGGGCATGGTGATCGTGTTGTTTCTAAGATCCGGCATCCGGTATTCGTTTGTAATTCTTGTCGCAAGTCCCATAGACTGGGAGGTTGTTCCGTTAAATGAAAATCCCATGTTACACCAGTCCTTTCGCCCTGCGTCCGGCAGTCAGCAGAGTATTGAGCTGCTGAGAAATCTTCCGGATATCGTCGTCGCTTCTGACACTCATTTCCTCAATATTGATGAGAGGCTGGTCGCCTGAAACACTGAGAGTAGCGCTGCTTACTGCATCCTGAATCATGGAGCGCAGCGAGCTCACACCGACCACAGCTTCATCACCGGCCTCACCGCCGCCAAGAAGCGTGCCGCCGCTCTGGCCGAAGATGGTCGCATCCTTTAAGATCATGCCGCCGGACATCGCCTTCTTATACCAATCTACAGAAAAGTGCGGTATGGATGGCGGGTTCAGCGAAAAGCTGCCTGTGATGGAGAAGTGCGGCAGCTTGATCTTCGGTAGGCTCCAGCTGAAGTTGAATACGCTCTTTAGCTTGTTTACGATGCCGGATACCGTGCTCCAGATGGTATTGAACACATTCGAGATGGTACTCTTGATCCCATTTACGATATTGGACACCGTGCTCTTGATCGCATTGAAGCCATTGCTGATGCCGGACTTCATGGCATTAACCACATTCATGACTGCGCTCTTTATACCGTTCCAAACGGAAGTGACCACGCTCTTAACGGCATTGAAAATCGTAGAGGTCGTAGTTTTGATGGCATTCCATGCGGTGGTGATGACCGTCTTTATAGCATTCACGACAGTTTCAACAGCTGTTTTTATCGCGTTCCAAACAGTAGTAACCACGGTCTTTATCACGTTCAGGACGGTTTCGATGATCGTCTTATAGATATTGAAATAGGTGGTCACTACAGTTTTGATTGCATTGAAAATAGTTTCAAAAAGGCTCTTGATGCCATTCCAGATCGTAGAGATAACCGTCTTTATGGCATTCATCACGGTTTCGACCGTGCTTTTTATCGTATTCCAAGCTGTGGTAAGAAAACTGCTGATTGCATTTACCACAGTGGTGAAGGTGTTCTTTATTGCCTCCCAGACACTGACGAAGAAGTCCTTGATCGCCGTCCATACAGTAATGGCGATCTCCTTGACATTTTCCCAGAGGTTGATCCAGAATTCTCTGAAGCCCTCACAGTTGTTCCACAGGTAGATAAATGCAGCTACCAGTAGGCCGATGGCCGTAATGATCAGGCCTATCGGATTTGCCGCCATGACAGCATTCAGACCAGCCATCGCCGTCTTTACTCCGGCCATAGCAGTGGTAACAGTAGGAATAATCGTCATAATCGTACCAACAGCGGAGATTACCTTACCGACGATTACAAGTACCGGCCCGATTGCAGCAGCCACGAGCGCAATCTTTACGATCATCTGCTGCATAGGCTCTCCGAGGTTGTTCCACCATTCGGCGAGAGATTTCAGCTTGTCAGAGAGCTCTTTAAGGACAGGAGCGAGAACTGACATCAGGGAGTTGCCGACCTCTGCACCGGTTTCCTTCAGAGAGTTCATGGTCATCTGGAACTGGTCAATCGGGTCGAGTGTCTCATTGAAGGTGTTCTCGACACTGCCTTCAAAATCTCCGAGGAAGCCGGAGAAATCCGACAGGTTGAGCTTTCCGGTCTGCACGGCATTATAGATGGAGGCACCGGCCTTACTTCCGAAAAGGTCATAGGCCGCCTGCAGCTTTTCAGCATCGCTGCCGCTTCCCTGCATGGTAGCAGAAAATTCCGCAAGCACCTGATCCAGCGTTTTGCCGTCTGCCGTTGCATTTTTCATGGCGGTCTTTAAGCCCATCATAGCGGCAGAGGTATCAAGGCCGGACATTTCCACCATGCCCATAAAGCCAGCGGCCTGCTGGGCAGTGAGTCCCATTTCCTTCAGCTGCGCGGCATTGGAGGAGAGGGCATTTGCCAGCGTGTCCATATCAATGCCGGTGGCCTGACCGGTAGCGTTTAAGGCATCCAGAAGATTATCTGCCTCGGAAGCGTCCATGCCGAAGGCGTTCATGACGGAGGATACATTGTCGATAGATGTCGAAACATCGGTATCATTGAGCTGGGCAAACTTGATGAATTTTGCCGAGAGGTCATCCAGCGCCTGCCCGGTCAGGCCGAAACGCGTGTTGACCTCGCCGACAGCAGCACCGGCAGTTTCGAAGTCCGTCGGTATCTCCGTGGCGAGGTCTTTTACGATCTGGCACATATCCTCCAGCTCATCGCCGGTAGCACCAGTTTTCTGTGCAACGATGTCAAGGCCAGCATCCACCTCGTTAAAGGCTGCAATGGAGGCAGCGCCGATGGCGACAATGGGAGCCGTTACATGCGTCGATAGGCTCGTACCGACATCAGATATTTTCCCGCCGACCTCCTGCAGTTTAGAGCCGGTAGCCCGGAGTGTTGCCGTGATAGAAGTATCTGTTTCCCGACACTGCTGTTCGAGGTTTTTGAGCTCGTTTTCGGTCTCTATGATCTCACGCTGCCATGCATCATATTGCTGCTGGGTGACGGTACCGTTTTTAAGTCCAGCATCCATCTGGTCTTGCACGGACTTCAGCTGTGTGAGCTTTTCCTTCGTTTCGGAGACTGCCTGTTGTAGGAGCTTCTGTTTCTGTTCGAGCAGCGCGGTATTTGTCGGGTCGAGCTTTAGGAGTTTGTTGACGTCTTTTAGCTGCGACTGAGTTGATTTGATTTCTTTGTTTACGCCGGAGAGGGCTTTGGAAAGGCCGGTCGTATCGCCGCCGATTTCCACGGTTATGCCTTTTATTCTGTCGGCCATGCGGTGACCTCCTTCCTGTTAAAATCGATCCATCTGCTCCTGTGTCGCGAGCGCAGGATAGTTGTAATCGTCGTTGCTCATTTCTGCATACATGTCATTGACAGTCCCGATAGTGAGCAGGTCGAGCTCCGAGATGGAAAGCCCGATCTGCACACACCGGAGTAAAAAGAGCGGGGTTGTCATTTCCCGCTCTGTCGGATGATGTTTTTTTAGATTCCACCTGCTGTTCCACATTGAGTCCCCACAGCTCGATGATCTGAGGCAGGATTTCATAAATGGAGAAGGTGTTGAACTGGTCGAGCCAGTCCTCCGGAGTATCCGGGACATCAGGATTCTGATGCTTTGCCATCAGCCATGCGATATTCTCAAAAAGCTCCAGACTGAAAGTGTCCAGATTGGAGCTTTCTGCGTCGCTTTCATCGATGCCTTTCTGCAGCTCGTTTAAATCCTTGTAAATATCCCTGTGGAACTTATTTCTGTAAAGGCGAGGAATGGCGGCTGAGGCGCGGAACTGCACCTCTTTGCCGTCAACTTCGATTGTTTTTGTTACTGCCATATCGCGCCTCCTTATTCACCGCTACTTACTGAAGCACTCGGCTCATATACAGAGCTGTACCAAGCGTCGTAAACAGCACTTGTAGTGTTCGTACCAGTTTTGACCTTCACAATGCCGGAAGGGAGCGGAGAAGCTGTGATGGAGAGCGTCTCAGTCTGCACCTCGGTAGAGTCCTCCTTGGTGCTGCCGGTGACGGAAGGACGGGTCGCGCTGCAGTAATACATGCAGTGACGGATCTTTCTCTGGTCGCCGGAAAACTCAAAGAGCAGCGCAAAATGCTCCGGCTCTACATCCTTGTTCTCAACAATGACGCCGTTTGCATCCTCAGTCTCGTGCATGACATCCGTAAGAAAGCTCTCCGGGATCAGCGCCAGTTCAAAGTCGCCGGAATAGCCGTTGTTGTTTGAAACCATGTAATATACGGAGTCGTCCGCATAGAATGGATCATTATCTCCCTCAGCATCCAGCGAAAGGGATACGGCACCGGGCATTGCTACGGGTGTACCAAAGGTGACAGTGCCGTCAGCGGCAAGCGTAGCAATGGCGTAGTGGCAGTTTTTAAGGCCGAACTTGACCTTGTTACTCGTGTTAGGCATAGTTTTTAACCTCCTATGATCTGTGTTTGATATAAGACCTCGTACAACTTCTCCGACTCGATCCATACCTCAGATTTCTCATAAGGCAGGTCGTGGGCGATTAAGATGTCCTCGATCTGGGTTTCTGTTTCCGGGTCTTTTACGTCCGTGTATAATTCGATGTTCAGTTCATCAATTTTCTTGAACACCGTGTCATCCGCGAACATATTGTCAGAGCCCGGATAAAGAAAAACGAGGAAGGGTGGGTCTGGTGACTCGCCTTCGGCAAAATGGTCGTAGGCAAGCGGCAGACCGGCTTCCTCTAACATGGTGATTACATCGTCGTATGTCATGATCCACCTCCCAGCTTCTGCTTGATGGTATTGACGAGCTTTTCGTTTCCGCGCTCCTCGGCTGAGGCGATATGAGGCTGTGCCGGAACACGTCCGCCGCCACGTTTCACATGCCCATGCTCCAGAAGGTGTGCCAGCTGATAGCGGTTCCTCGAATGCACTACAAGGTCAATGCTCTGTGAATCCTCGTGCATATTCTTGACCGACCAGCTTTTCTTGTATTTGCCGGTATCGACCGGAGCGCCTGCCTGAATATCCTTACGGACGGAAGCAGCAGTTTCTTTCACAGCGGCCTTCAGGTCATCTGTGGCGAGTTTTGAATATTTTTCAAGCTCCTCCATAATGGCGTCGCCCATCTCGTTTATTGATACATTTCTACTCATGCGTTCTTCTCCAGCTTGCAGTTGAATTTCAGGCTGTTATGCTTATAGCCCATCGGATTCACATAGGTGATGTTGTAGGTGCGGCCTTCCGCGATGATCCGGTATTTTGTCGATTCCACAGCCGCAAGCTCAGAGCAGTAGCGGCAGGTGAAGTCCAGCGATTCCTCCGGATTGATGACTACATCGGAAGATTCGGAACCGGAGCTCGTGCCGACAGTCGCCCAGCAGGAAAAATAATCCGACCAGCCGGTTTTGTGGTTTCCGTATTTGTCGACGATGACTGTATTTTTCTGGAAAGTGACGCGCACCCTCATAGCTGCTATATTCATGAAAACGCTCCTTCCCGTATTGCAAAAAGAAGTGAGCGTAGTGTCATGGTAAGAGCATGGTGGTCGGCTTCCTCCCTGTGCTCAAAGAGATAGGCACAGGTATAGAGGATAGCGACCTTCATGGTTTCCCGGATTGCAGACAGCTCCGCTTCGGTATATTCATCAGAAGAAGCCGCATCGGAGTCGACCACTTCCCACTGATCATCCGTAAGTCTTGCAATATCAATACATAAGCGAATTGCGGAGGCCAAGAGGATACCGACCGTGGCATCCTCATCCGACGAATCTACGCGCAGATAGGCCTTCGCATCTTCAGTTGAAATCAAAGCCACGGTCGTTCACCTCCTTGCCTTAAGAACCGGAAGTTGCCTTCATGTCAAGAATCTTGATGCCTTCGGAAAGGATCAGCTTGCCGTCAACACGCTCCGTGCAGGTAAAGCCGACCTGACCGTTGGTAGCGTAAAGCTCGTTGAGGCGCTTGATCGTGCGACCAGCTCTATCAGCGATCCAGTAGCAGGAGAAGTCGCCGAATGCGATGGCTCTTGCACCTGCGGCCATTGTAGGTACCTTCGGAGAGGTGTAGAGCGGATAGCCAAGCAGTCTGTCAGGTTCTCCGGCAGTAAGAGCAGGCTGCCATACATAGACGCCGTTCAGATCCTTGAGCTTTCTGATAGCTGCGACAGTGGCATCGTTCATGAGGAACTTCGCCTTGCTGCGATACGGTGCCTTGAGAGAGTACACAAGGCTGATCAGCTCATCGGCGGTAATTGCCGTAGCGGAAGCTGCGGTTACGCCGGAAGGAGCACCACCAGCGGCAGAAGGAATGAACAGGCCAGTAGGTCTGTCGATAGCCGTCTGGCCGGTCTGCACAGCACCGTTGATGAAGGCATCTTCTTCAGCTTCACCGAAGGCGCGACCGAATTCCTCAGAGATGTAGCCTTCGATATCAAAGAAGCTGTCGGAAAGCAGCTCGTCGGACACCTTGATGAGGTCAGTCAGCTTAAAAGCGTCAATGCTGGTCTGCGCGAAGGTCGGATTGCTCTCGGTGTAGGCACCGTTCTCGGCAGTCCACGCCGCCTGCGTGTGACCATTTGCCACAGGGATCTTGCGCTCGTTCTGCGTGGTGATGACCTTGCAGCCGATAGTACGCATGATATTGTTTTCATTGAGCGCCTGAACAAGGGTGTGCTCGAATTCAATCGGAACAAGGTATCCGCCGTTTGCATCGGTTCCTTCCTCAAGTACATCGCGGATTGCGGGATTGCCGGGATGACGGATGTTGTCCCAGAAGGCCTTTTTATAGGCTGCAGAAGCTCTGCCGGGCTTATCCTCCGGTTCATCCTTTACACCGGGCTTTCCGGTGAGCGGAGTAGAAGTCGGTGCGCTCATCATCTTGTCGATCTGCTCCTGACGCTGCAGGCGCTCGATATCCTTGGTGAGGTCGGTGACTTCCTTTTCCATCTTGTCGTAGGTTGCGGCATCCTCCGCAGAAACCATGCCGCCGTTCTGAGAGTGGCTATTAAGAAACGCCTTAGCGGCCTCCCATGCCTTCGCTCTCTTGTCCATGAGTTCCATAATCTGAGTCATAATAAAAATCCTCCTTTAATGTGCGAGAAGCGAAAGGCGCTTCTCAAGATCGGTTACTGGTACCATGTGTTTATTTGCTTCCGGCTTTTTCTTAGGAATCAGTCGGGAAAGCAGTGAATCAGTGACGGCCTTGCGAGAGAAAAGCATCTCCGCGTCAGCCGTATCCTCCGGGACGGATTTTTCTCCATCCCTGAACAGAATCTCGTCAGCGAAGCCGAGCTTCACGGCTTCTTTGGCGTTCATCCATGTCTCGGCATCCATGAGCTGTGAAATCTTGTGACGGGAGAGCCCGGACTTGATTTCGTAGGCGTTCATAATGGATTCCTTAACTTCGTTTAACATGTCGATGGCTTTCTGCATTTCCTCGGTATCACCGATGGCGATGGTCGCAGGGTTGTGTACCATCATCATGGCTACGGGACTCATGCAGACCTTTGTTCCGGCCATAGCGATAACCGATGCCGCCGAAGCAGCAAGAGCATCAATTTTGACCGTCACATCATGTGGGTAGTCCATCAGCATGTTGTAGATCTGTGCAGCAGCAAAAACATCACCGCCCGGAGAGTTGATCCAGAGGGTGATGTTTCCATCTCCTGCATGCAGTTCATCACTAAATAGCTTGGGTGTTACTTCGTCGCCGAACCACGTTTCATCGGAAATTTCGCCGTCGAGGTAGAGCGTTCGGTCGGAGCCAAAGCTGTCCGGCTCCTCGTTTCGCACCCAGTTCCAAAACTTTCTGGTCATAGTGCCTCCTTCTTTCTGAACCGGATGCGCCCGTCTTCGGGTTCCGGTTCGGTTTGTGTTTCCTTCGTTTCATCAGCTTCCTCCTGCGTCTGTGCTGAGGCCGCAAAAATACCTGCGTCCTTGAGCTTGGTCATATTGCCATTGATCAGGTACAGGTCGCCGCCTTCCTCCTCTGGAATACGGTCGAGGTTTTCAAGCTCCCTGATATCGTTAGCGGACATCCAGCCATTTTGGCGTCCGACCGCATAGCCGTTCATGCGGCTCTGGTAGTCGCCTCTGAGCAGACCGTCCACGTTGAATTTGAAGAAGTAGTTTTTCTTTTCATCCGGAGAGAGCAGGGCTCTCTGCATGGACTGTTCCCAGCGACATACCCACGGGTCGAGCGTGTATTTCACAAATTCCAGCGACTGTTGCTCGATATTTGAGAAACTCGATTTCTCAAGATCGCCGATCATGTGAGGCGGGATGCGGAAGATACGTGCGATTTCATTGATCTGGAACTTACGTGTTTCCAAAAACTGCGCCTGTTCCGGTGAGATGGAGATAGGCGTATATTTCATGCCTTCCTCCAGCACAGCCACCTTGTTTGCATTAGAGCTGCCGCCGAAAGCAGAGTTCCAGCTTTCTCTAACACGCTCCGGATCTTTTACCACACCGGGATGCTCCAAGATACCGCCGGGAGTCGCGCCGTTTGCAAAAAACTTAGCGCCGTATTCTTCGCAGGCTATTGCCATGCCGATGGCATTCTTAGCCATAGCAATCGGGCTGTAGCCCACAAGACCGTCAAAGCCAAGGCCGGGAACATGCAGTACGTCGGACGGCTGTAGCCTCACACGGCTGCCGTTCATCGTGTGCGCCTCATCCTGTGATGTTTGGTATTCGTAATAAAGCTCTCCGTTTTCATCACGGTTGACCGTCATACGATTTGGCATCAAAGGATAGAGCGCGACCACTTCACCTTTGCCGTTCCGAATGATCTGCGCGTAGGCATTTCCCCACAGGAGTAGGTGCGTCATCAATGTTTCCCGGAATACAAAGGATGTCATTTCCGGATTTGGCTCATCGTGAAGCAGGAAATAGAGCGGATGATTTATCGCTTTTTCCTTGCTGCCGCCTTCGCCGTATCGATAGAGGTGAATCGGCAGTCCTGCAATCGCCTCGGACAGAATCCTCACGCAGGAGTAGACCGCCGTCATCTGCATGGCGGAGCGCTCCGTTACAGCCTTGCCGGAGGTCGTGCCGCCGAAGAAGAAGCGGTAGGAGCTTCCGGTTGTTGAATTGGTAGGCTTATCTCTTGAACGAAACAGTCCTGAAAATATGCTCATATTGATCACCTGCCTTTCAGATAAATAAAATGCCTCTGTCGTCATAGACAGAAGCACCGTTGTCATTGCCGCAGCGGATCGCACGGTCAAGCGCCATGATGGTAGCGATGGCTCCGTCAATCTTCTCTGTAGATTTTTCCTTGTCAGCCTTGATATTTCCGGCTGGGTCAGTACGGATGAAGATGTTATCCATATTCCAGCGGAGCACCGGGTGGCCGCCGTGAGCGAGCTTTTGCTCAAGTGTCAGCTTCATGAGTTCCTTTGTGGGCGGGCTCATATCCTTAAAGCCCTGTCCGAAGGGCACGACAGTAAAGCCCATGTTTTCCAAGTTCTGAACCATCTGGACTGCTCCCCAGCGGTCGAATGCGATCTCACGGATATTGAAGCGCTCGCCGAGGCGTTCGATGAATTTCTCGATATAACCATAATGGATGACGTTGCCTTCGGTCGTCTGCAGCACGCCTTCCTTCTCCCAAGTATCGTAGGGCACATGATCGCGTCTCACGCGAAGATCCAGCGTATCCTCTGGCACCCAGAAGTACGGGAGGATCACATACTTGTCGTCTTCATCCCGTGGCGGGAATACCAGTACAAAGGAAGTAATATCCGTAGTGGAGGACAGGTCAAGGCCGCCATAGCAGACACGGCCTTCGAGGTCGTCCTCATTAACTGGAAAGGCGCAGGCGTCCCATTTATCCATTGGCATCCAGCGGACAGCCTGCTTTACCCATTGATTAAGGCGCAGCTGCCTGAAGGAATTCTCTTCACCGGGGTTTTGCTTTGCCGATTCGCAGGCCGCTTCCACCTTGTCAATGCCGACCGTGATACCGAGAGAGGGGTTTGCCTTTTTCCACACTTCCGGATCAGTCCAGTCCTCGTCAGGTTCCGCACCGTAAATGACCGGATAGAAGGTTGGATCGACCTTCCTGCCGTCGAGGATGTCCTGCGCTTTCTGGTGGACTTCATAGCAGATGGTGTTTGTATCATTTCCGGCTGTGGTAATCAGGAAATACAGCGGCTGCATTCTGGCATCGCCGGAGCCCTTTGTCATTACATCAAAGAGTTTCCGGTTCGGTTGGGTGTGCAGCTCATCGAATACCACACCGTGGATGTTAAAGCCGTGCTTACTGTAGGCCTCAGCGGAGAGCACCTGATAGAAGCTGTTGGTAGGCTCATAGATGATCCGTTTCTGGGAGGCCAGTATTTTGACGCGACGATTAAGCGCCGGGCACATTCTCACCATATCCGCAGCAACATCAAAAACGATGGTGGCCTGCTGTCTATCTGCAGCGCAGCCGTAGACTTCGGCGCGTTCCTCACCGTCACCGCAGCAAAGGAGCAGGGCGACAGCAGCGGCCAGCTCTGACTTTCCCATTTTCTTAGGAATTTCGATATAGGCCGTATTGAACTGACGGTAACCATTCGGCTTCAGGACACCGAACAGGTCGCGGATGATCCGTTCCTGCCAGTCGATGAGCTCGAAGGGCTTTCCTGCCCACGTGCCTTTAGTGTGGGTGAGCTGCTCGATGAACATCACCGCGAAGTCCGCCATCTGCTTGCTGTAGTGAGAAGTCTCTGCCATGAAGCGGGTCGGCTTATAGTTTTTCAGTTTTCGCATTGGCACGGTAGCCGCCTCCTTTCAGGGCAAAATAAAAGACCGCCATAGCGATCTGGTATCAGTACGAGAGAAAGAGCCTACTGGCTCAGTCTCCCGGAATATTCATATTCGGGTTTAATGCTTAGTTGTGATTCTCCAGCAGGATGCAAAGCGCCATCTCTGCTTCTTTGCAGGTGGGATGAATGTCCCAGCCTCTGTCATAGTTGCAAACGGTCTCGCCGTCAATCTTGATCATGAGCTTGCTGATCCTGCCGCCGTTGATGCCGTAGGTCTCGCTTGGCTCGTCGTAGTGCTTTACCCAGTAGTGACATTTGGTATATTTTTTCTTGTCCTTGGCATCCGGGATGCCGATAACTCCTTCGCTCCACATTTTCTTACGCCTCCTTTACCGTCATCTTGAAGGCCGGGATGAGGGCGTGCTCGTCGCTTCCGAAGTGGGTGTAGCGCTCCTTGACCTTTACAATTCCGTCCAGCGTGCAGCCGAGCTCCTCAAACTTTGCAATGGTCTCGATGAGGCTTGAGAAGGTGGAGCTGATGGTGAATTCCTTTACTCCGAGCTTCCGGCAATCTTCGAGGATCGCTTCGATGTCGTAATCCCAGATGACTTCGGCGAAATTCGGCAGGTCGTTTCCGGCTTCCTTGCTGTAAAGGTAGGCCTGTCCCAGTGTCCACTGGCATCCGATTTCTTCCCAGCACATTCCGGGCTTCGCGTTTTCTATGGCTTCGATTGTGTACTTCATGGTGGTTCCTCCTTGTGGTTGTTTTCCCTTTTGGTATGTACATATATCACTCTGAACGCATGTAATAGCAAGCTATTTATCGAAATATATGTGACAATCCTGCGGGAACATTTGAGGCCTAAATTGTGTAGTTTATGCCTCGCCGGACATGATGAATTTCACGTATTCAGACCGGTGATCCTCAAGGTATAAAACCAGCTCGTAGAAGTCCCGTTCATAGGCCAGCCGCTGCACCGTGTTCACATCGAACATATTTGTTAGGCCGGTATCCCGTATGGCGAGGATCTGCTCCTTTACCTTTTCGTCCATATCAGTCCACCACCTTTCGCACACGGTCAATGCCGTAGATGACATTCAGGCCGGAGCCGTTGTCCCAGTTCACCATGAGGCTGCCGGTATCGTCGACTCCCGTAACGGTTCCCTTGGTGCCGATGGGCGGTGCCTGTACATCGTCCATCTGGAGAAGCTCCACGCGGGTGCCTGCCGGGAAGCGGGAGCGGAGCGCTTCAAGCTGCTCTTTCGTGATCATTCGCATGCTGCCACCTCCTTTTCCGGTGCGCCGTTCTTCCAGCTGGAGTTGCCGGAGAGGTTCTTAAGGAGAATCTTGCGCTCTGCCTTATATTCGTTTCCGATGAAGCCAAGCCGCAGGAGGAAGCAGCGGAATGCGTACTTCTCGTTGTCGACTTCCTTTTCGGTGGCGCTGATGCGCTTCAAATTCCGGCTCATCTTTCCAAGGGATGCAATGAAGTGGGTGTAGGCCTTGACCTCGTCCGGCTCCGGCATCTCAGTAAACCAAGGGAAGCTGACCGTATCTTCTGAGACCTCAATGCCAAGGTCGTCAATGCCGAGTGCCTTCTTGATGAGGCTTTCCTTGGCTGTGAGTAGGTTGGTGAGATTTCCGACCGCCACCTTGTCGATCGGGAGGCTGACCGTAAGGCCGGTGGCTTCGTCGTCGCTTTCAACCACCTCGGTATCTTCCGGTGTGAAGCCATCCGAGATCAGGCTGTGGATGATGCGTTCCAGCTTGTCAGCGTCCTCGCAGGTTACGCCGCCTTCTTTGTCGACCGTGACGTCGCCGATCTCGTAAGCACAAGTCGGCATACGCATGTAGACTGCCTTGTCGCCGGTGAGTTTTTCAATGGCCGCGACCAATGCTTTTCTGTCGTTTCCGGTTACGTTGTAATTTGCTTTCATGAGTGTGTTCCTCCTTTGTTAATTAAGGTTTTAGGCTGTGCCTTTCGGCATGTATATACATCACTCTGAAAGCCTTATTTATCAAGCGATTTCCGACATTTTCTCAGGTAGAAAATCGCCGAAGAATCCGGGCAGAAATTGTGTATTATACACCTGCCGTCGGAGAGGTCTCGACTTTCTTTGCCAGAGCGGAATAGAGGAGCTTTTCGCCGTTCCTTATTACATACACATTTTCCTCATCGCCGGTATCCTCTACGTAGCGACGAAGGATGACAGAGGCGTATTTCGGATCGAGCTCCATCATGTAGCAGACGCGGTTCAACTGCTCGCAGGCCATCAGTGTGGAACCGGAGCCGCCGAAAGTATCAATAACTACAGAATTCTCCTGAGAGGAGTTCTGGATGGGATAGCCCAGAAGATCGAGCGGCTTGCTGGTCGGGTGATCCTTATTGCGCTTTGGTTTATCGTAGTTCCAGATGGTGGTCTGCTTGCGGTCGGAATACCACGGATGCTTGCCGTTTTGCAAAAAACCATAGAGCACAGGTTCATGCTGCCATTGATAATCGGAGCGACCGAGCACGAGGCTGTTCTTTACCCAGATACACACACCGGCGAGGTGAAAACCTGCGTCAATGAATGCCTTTCGGAAAGTGAGCCCTTCAGTATCCGCGTGGAAGCAGTAAGCGGCTCCGCCTTTTTCGAGGTGGTCAGCCATGTTCTTAAACGCTGCCAGCAGGAACTTGTAAAATTCTTCGCCCTTGAGAGAGTCGTTCTGGATCGTAAGGCCGTCCGAGGCTTTGAAAGATACGCCGTAGGGCGGATCGGTCAGGACGAGGTTTGCTTTCTTGCCGTTCATGAGCTTTTCCACATCTTCCGGCGAGGTGGCGTCGCCACACATAACACGATGCCTGCCGACTGTCCAGATGTCGCCGGGCTCCACGAAAGAAGCCTTCTCAAGGGCAGCGGTGAGGTCAAAGTCATCATCGGCGATGTCCTTTTCATTCCCGGTGCCGAGCAGCTTATCCAGCTCACCGGCGTCAAAGCCGAGGAGAGATAGGTCAAAGGACTGATCCTGCAGGTCAGATAATTCGACCGACAGCATTTCCTCATCCCAGCCTGCGTTGAGCGCCAGCTGATTGTCCGCAAGGATATACGCACGCTTTTGTGCTTCCGTCAGGTTCTCGGCAAAGACGCAGGGCACGGTTTCATATCCTTCCTCGCGGGCAGCCGTAATGCGACCGTGGCCGACGAGGATGTTATAATCTGCATCAATGACCGCAGGACTCACAAAGCCGAACTCCCTGAGAGAAGCGCGGAGCTGTGCGATCTGCTCCTTGCTATGCGTCCGGGCATTCCGGGCATAGGGCACCAGTTTATCAATAGGTACCTGTTCCAATTTCTGTGTGTTCATTTACATATTCCTCCTGCTTCGAAGCAGCTGCTCCATCACGCTGTCCTGCGGGCTGCCCTCAAAGGGCTCGGTGCAGTTTTGCTTCACAATGTCATAAATCTCGTACCAGAGCAGGTTGGCCTGCTTCTGAAAGTTCATTAAAAGCTGTGTGAAAGGGCTCGCAATGGCAGCGCCGGTGGTCGGGTGCTTTCCGAGCATGCCGTATTTGCTGACCGCTTCGGAGCACTGAATGTACCGGGCAAAGGCCTCAGAGTAGCTTTCGAGCAGGCGCTTGTTTACCAGCCTCTCGCAGCCACGTTCCTTGAGCCACAGCCATGTTTCCTTATAGATTTCATCTGCGCCGAGGGGCTTGCCGTCCTTCTGCAGAGCAGAGAGGTAATCGTCCGGACTTGGCATATCCATGCCTTCCAGCTCTACACCGTCACCGATGTCGTCAACATCGAAGTCGGTCATGTCTTCGGTGAAGTCCGGCAGCTCCATACGCTTTGCAGGTGCGCCTTTCATTATTTTGTCGGCGAGGGCGTCCGGCTTGGAGCCAGCTTTGACACGCCGCCCGCCGCGATAGGTTCCGTCTTTTGCCATGTCGATCACTTCCATTTCTGTGGTGCAGGGTTTAATACCCTGTTTGAATTGCAATTTTTGCGTAAAAGACCCCGCGCCGTTTTCCGGGAAAAGGGTCGTAGAGATTTTGACCGCCCTACCGGTCGCCGCGCTCGCGGTGAATCTTCTCGTGACACGAACGACAAAGACTCATAAGGTTGGACTCGTCATTCGATCCTCCCTCAGCAAGCGGCACGATGTGGTGGACTTCCTCGACCGCGACGTAACGTCCTTCCTTTAAGCACTGCTCACAAAGCGGGTGCTTATGAACGTAGCGGTCACGGATTCGTTTCCATGCTCTGCCGTAGCGTTTGCCGGGAGAGTAGCCACGCTGGAACTTCTCGTAGTGCTGTTCCATGACCTTGACGTGCTCCTCACAATAAACACCGTCCGTTAGGTGTGGGCAGCCGGGATAGCGGCACGGTCGTTGTGGTTTTCTTGGCATAAGCCGTGCCTCCTTTCAGGGCATAAAGAAAGCCCTGCAGGGTGTTCCCGCAAGGCTTGTGGGCTGCGCGTGCAGCTGTTTCTTTATTCTTTTCGCTGATTATATACTATCATAAAGGGCGGGTGGACATCTTAGGACAAAGCAGGACATTTCGGGCGCATTTCAAATGATAATTGGATCATCCGGAAGCGTCACATGAAGGAGCGCCTTACCGTGCCAGCGACGAATGGTGCGGGCATCTGCACAGAGCTCCATCCCGATCTGCTCCCATGTATAGTTATGGATGTAGCGGTACTTGAGTACCATGCGCTCGTCGGTATCAGGGACTGCCTCAATGACCTCCCGTATCTGTTTCTTAAGGTCTGATAGCATTTCCAGCTCACCGGCGATTTTCTTTTCCAGTGTCCACAGCTTCTCAAGCGTCCGGACAAATGGTGCTTCGGTATTACGCGATGTCTGCACGCGGTCTTTATCATATTGGATAGCCGACACGCTGCCTGCCATCTCACGCAGGTTTTGTGCTTCCATCGTGTCGGACTTGATTCTCTGATCAAGGCGGTAGGCCTGATGGAGATATTCTTTTGCTGTCATAAGGACTTCGCCTCCTCTCGTAGTTTTTGTATGAGATACTCGCCATCCACACTCGTCAGTGCTTTGTACCAGCCGGAGCGGAAGAAACGTTCACACTCCATTGCATCCGACATGGCGGCTTGATTACCGGGCTTCTTTTTCAGGCGCTTCAGGGCGTCCCGGTAATCCTTCACTGCCTGCAGAACGATGGCGTTGGCGAGATTTTCATAAGGATCGGTCATCACACCACCTCAAGGTCAGCCTTGACCGCGTCAATCAGTGCGGTCTGCGTCATTTCTTTCTTGGATAGCGCCTTTACGATCCTTTCGTCGATGGTGCCCTTGGTAATAATGTGTTGGATCACGACAGTGCCGGATTCTTGACCTTGCCGCCAGAGACGGGCGTTGGTCTGCTGATATAATTCCAGAGACCATGTAAGGCCGAACCACACAAGGGTGGAGCCTCCGGCCTGAAGGTTCAAACCGTGACCGGCAGAGGCCGGATGGATGACTGCTACAGGAATCTTTCCCGCATTCCAGTCAGCAATATCGCGACTGGTCTTGATCTCCCGAACATTGAAGCGGTTCTTGATGCGGCTTAGGTCATGTCGGAACCAGTAGGCCACAAGAAGCGGTTTTTCATTGGCGGCCTCGATAATATCCTCCAAAGCGTCCAGCTTCCGGTCGTGGAACTCGATGACCTCACCGGTATCGGCATATATGGCACCATTTGCGAGCTGTGAGAGCTTGCCTGTAAGCGATGCGGCATTGGCAGCAGTCACCTCACCATCAGGGAGCTGCAATATGAGCTCCTGTTTCAAATCTTCATAACGGCTGCGCTCAGAGTCAGAAAGCTGCACTTCATATTCTGTTGAAACCAGCTCCGGCATCTTCAGATGGTCGGTAGATTTCATGGAAATCGTGATATCCGAGATCCTCCGATAGATGGCGTCCTCCGCATAGGGCAGTGGCTTGTAGGAGTAGATGATCTCGCCGTTTCTCTTGTCCGGCATGAAGTAATTTGTCCGGTACTGTGTGATAAAGCGTCCGAGGCGCTCGCCCATATCCAGCACTTTAAACTCTGCCCACAGATCCATGAGACCGTTGGAGGAAGGAGTGCCTGTGAGCCCGATAATGCGATGGAGCTTCGGTCTAACCTTCATCAGAGACTTGAAGCGCTTGGATTTGTGATTTTTGAAGGACGACAGCTCATCGATAATCACCATATCGAAGTCAAAGGGAAAGCCGGACTCGTCAATGAGCCACTGTATGTTCTCACGGTTGATGATCGTGATATCCGCTTGCTGCATGAGGGCGGATTTTCGCTCCTTCGGTGTCCCGACTGCGACCGCATAGGTTAGACCGGCAAGGTGCTCCCATTTTTTTATTTCCGCTGGCCAAGTATCGCGGGCGACTCTCAAGGGAGCTACCACCAGCACGCGATGCACTTCGAAGCTGTCAAACAACAGGTCATATACTGCCGTCAGACTGATGATCGTCTTGCCAAGTCCCATATCTAAAAGGACTACAGCCACGGGATGCTTTTCGATGTAGCTGATGGCATAGTCCTGATAATCATGTGGATTGAAGTTCATCGATCATCCCTCCAATCTGATCCGGATCGTCAATGACGTATACCGCAAAGCCAAGCTCCTGCAGCAGCCTGTGGCGCGAGAGCTGGAGAGCGCGTGGCTTTTTGCCGGGTGCCTTCAGCTCTGCGAAACCGATATGGCCGTCAGGGAGTAAGATCAGGCGGTCGGGCATTCCTGCGAAAGAGGGACACACCAGCTTAAGTGCAATGCCGCCGTTCTTTTTCACCGCCATAGTTAACTTGTTTTCTATCTGTTTTTCTATCATTGCAAACCTCCGTCAGGCGTTAATTTCAGGGGATGTGCAAGGTGTATCAATGGTATTTACCAAACTTTTTCTTAGAGCTATTTTTTAAGGCCTAAGGGAGTTTTTATATAAGACCTTGATACACCTTGTCATAGTCCCGGATTACTGCAGAAAATCTTCCTCTGCACCAGTGTCCTCATGAATCTTTAAGCCCTTAAAATAGCGCTTCCGATTCAGTGTCAGCCGCTCGAATCCGGCTTTCTCCAGCGCAAAATAAAAATCTGCCGTGCTGCGCACATATTCATTGCAGTCCAGCGAGTAGTTGCGGTACGCCTGATAGAGCGCCGAGGAGCTTTCCTTAAAGGACTCATCCACATCACACTTCTCGTCCAGAAAATGTCCGAACCAGTCGTTCTGGCTGCGATATTCATCGATGGCCTTCGTCACGCAGTCCGGTACCGGAATCTGGTAGTCCAGCGCAATGACTTTTTTAGCACCTTCGATGATCCATGCCAGTATGCTTTCACCGGCATTTTCATACAGGTACTCACCGTAATTTTTGATGTCGGCCTTGCCCTCGATCTTGGCGTTGAACGGAATCACGATAAGCCTGCGCCAGATACCGTCATCGGAGGCGGAGACGCGAGGCAGGTGGTTCGTATATAGAACCAGCGTGTGGCAGGGCTTGAAGGAAAACGGGTCTTTATACTTTTTCTCCGCAAATACATCATCCGTAGAGCAGAGCTGCTTGACGGTGGAGTCGTTGAGTCTTGCACCTTCCTGCATTTCTGCAGCGATCAGCAGGCGTTTGCCTTTGACCTCAGCCATTTCCGGTTTGATGTTCCTGCGGCAGCCGACAGTCAGGGTGTCTGCGGATATATTTCCGCTGTAGAGTCCCAGCACGCGGGAGATGGCATTCCAGAAGGTGGATTTGCCGTTACGTCCATCGCCGTATGCGATGATGAGCGCCTCCACAAAAACTTTCCCGATAGCAGCAAGGCCACAGATCATCTGTACATAGTCGATAAGCTGCTGATCCTTCTGAAAAATCAGATCCAGATTATCCTGCCAGAGCTGCGCTCCTTTACTTCCGGGTGACACGGACGTGATTTTCGTAATAAAGTCATCTGCTGAGTGCTCGCGGGCTCCGGCCATACCTTTGCGAAGGTCGTAGGTCGCCTCCGGTGTGCAGAGCAGGAAGCAGTCCGCGTCCAGATCCCTTGGTGAGATTTCAAGCATCGGGTGCGTCTCTTTGAGGGTAGATGTAATGTTTTTGGAGTCGCGTCTTCGGACGGCAAAGCTCTGGTAGGCCTTGGCGGCAAGGAACTCCTGATAGGCCTCCATCTGCTCGTCGCTCATCAGCTGTTCAGCTTTGGCCTTGGATGTGTTATCAAGGATTTCCTGCGCGCCGCAATTTTTGAGCTTCTGCAGAGCCTCCATCATATTTCGATTGGCTTCTGCGAGCTGCCTGCGAGTAAGTTCATGAGCGACGGCCTGTGCGCCGGGTTCTGTTTCCTGCCAGTAGTGATCGCTGTATCGGATAAAGTGGGTGGCTGGTGAGTAGCGCAGCTCGTTTGCAAAATACTTCGAGAGCACCTCGGCCTGCCCGACGTCGGAAAAGTCCTCCGGCTTATAGCTATTCTCATCGTTATAGACTTCCGGAGGGACATATCCGTCCTCTCGGCTGATCTTGGAATAAAAGCGCTGGGCGCTGTGCCAGATTGTACTAAGCTCGCTGTTATCCAGAGGCGGCACGCAGGTCGCGGCCTTTTCCAGAAAACTTTGGTAGGCTTTTTCCGTATCGCCGTATTTCTTTATGACGATACCGGCAAAGCGGGACATGGTAGCGTTGCGGCTTCCTTCCGGGATCACGATGTCTTTCTCGTGGCCGCCGGGCAGGTTTGCATCGAACTCATCGTCATTCAAAAATTCCGTGAGGTTCATGCGACCGGGATAGAGCTCCACATTCGGCTCCTGTGTTCCGAAGAAGAAACGAGCAGCATCCAGAGCCTTCGTATCGAAATACGGAAATATGGAATTGACCAGCTTCTTCATATCGCTATAGAGGGCAGCATCCGTTACCCGGTCGATGGGAAAGAGCACATGGAACTTTGGCCTTGCCGGTTTGCCGTTTTTCTCGCGCTGATTAAAGCGGCTGTAATGGATGGCGAGGCTTACTCCCGGAAATGCCTCCAGCACGTCTGCCGGTGTGATCCAGTCTTTCGGATCTTCTGAATGGTCATTATCACAGTCCACGGGAAGACAGTCAGCGGAGAGGAAATTGTCGCTGTTGCGGTAGTGGTTTTTGTACTCCGCGCACACATAGTCGTGACCGACTGCGTCTCTCATGCTGTCCGTATTCATGACAACGGTCTTATGCGGATAGGAGCAGTTTCCGGGATTGCCGATAAAATCGGCGCTATACAGGGTAAACATCAGTCGTACACCTCCTCCGATTCTTCCTCCAGCACCTTCGTGATAAATTTCAGGGCGCGGATCATAGTTTCCAGTTCGCAGTCGCCGCCGAGGGTAACTTCAAAACCGTTGCAGCCGAATCTGTCCATAAAAGGCCTGACATGGATATCTGTGCTGGCTTCATCGGAAATGCGGAAATAAGTGCGTCCGCCGTGGCCGGTGTCGCCACCTTTGTAGCCGGTCGTCCCGGCTTCGACCTGCAGGATATTGGCACTTACCACATCACGGGTGTAGGTAGTAATCTCCGTGCCATCGAAAAGCTCTCTGCGATTTTCTTTAATTTCATACATAGCGTTAAACCTCCTGACATTCTTCTGTGAAATAGCGCAAGCGATAGTCCTTCCACTTGGCGCGTTTGATTTCTGTTTCCATACCGGATGAGATGCGGCTGCCGAATACCCAGACCTCAGCACACTTGCTCATGAGAGCATTTCCGAAGAAAAGACCCAGCTCACGTTCTTCCGGATTGTCATCATCAAGGAACTGCGGAAATAGCAGATGCGGTGCGATAGGGATATATCCCTTGTCCACGGCATAGCGGCTGTAGCGTCTGGCGTTGGCTACGTTTGTCTCCACATCTCCGGAAAACGGAGAGCAGATGTAGACGATAGGCCGGAAAGCACGAAGGGACTGCTTTTCATTTGCAGCAATCCGGGAGAGCGCTTCACCCGCAGTTGGGTCAGGATAGCCTTCGCTGTTGCGATATTCGTTGCTCACTCAAAAGTCCTCCTTTCCGGGCAGACTTAAAGGCGTCCACCTCCAATTTCCACTGGAGATGAACGCCTGATTTGAGCGGACGATTTTTAATCTTTTTTGTAGAAGGGCGTGGTGTAACCGTCTGCGCGGAGCTTCAGGCCTTTTGCCCACGGCGGAGTCCTGCCCATCTGTTCACAGAGAACGTCAAGAGACATGCGAGGGTCTGCTTCGATGACCAGTTCGTCATGGATATGCATGACGATGGAGCAGCAGCGCAGCGTCTTCATGGCATAACAGAGAATGTCGCGGGAGGTTGCCTGCACGATATTTTCCACGAATTTCGGCCCGTATGAATCGAGCCGTTCCCATTTTTTCGTGCTGCCGATGCCCTCATAGGTAATACACTCGCCTCCGAATTGATTCGTACCGACCTTTGGCTTTACATAGGCGAGGTTCCGTCCGGAGGGTAGCGTAATAAAGAGCATCCCAGAACGGCAGGAGAAGGTAAGTCCGTAGCTGCTGGTTGTGTGTTTATACTTCACAGCCTCCATGACAGCGCGGTCGACATCCCACCAGAATTTTACGATGTTGGGATTTGTCTGCCGCCATGCGTCCACCAGAGGAGGAAGCTCATCCTCGGAAAGTCCCATCTCTATAGCGCCCATTGCCTTTAAGGCACCGACCGAGCCGCCGTAGCCGAGCGCGAGTTCCGCAATTTTGCCCTTTTGACG
Organism: Tepidanaerobacter sp. EBM-49; assembly: GCF_001896645.1. Lineage (NCBI taxonomy): Bacteria > Bacillati > Bacillota > Clostridia > Thermosediminibacterales > Tepidanaerobacteraceae > Tepidanaerobacter > Tepidanaerobacter sp. EBM-49. The sequence continues at coordinate 3,531 of NZ_MPPE01000024.1, read as the reverse complement.
CAGATGGCCGTTAATGCCATGCTTCTCAACCGGAACATGGAACATCTGACTGGCACTGGCGCAGTAGATGTCACCACCTGTTTCAAAGACCTTTTGACGCCACGTCTCACCGGCATACCACGCGATGACTCTTGCTTCGATGGCGCTGAAGTCGGAAACATAAAACTGCGTACCATCCTTCGGGATAAATGCTGTCCGGATCAGCTGAGAGAGGGTGTCCGGGATGTCTTCATATAAGAGCTTCACAGCATCGAAGTCGCCGGATTTGACAAGAGCGCGTGCGTCGGCCAGATCCGGGAGATGATTTTGCGGGAGATTTTGTAATTGTATAAGCCTGCCTGCCCAGCGCCCGGTACGATTGGCTCCGTAAAATGCGAACATGCCGCGAGCCCTGCCGTCGTCACAGACCGCACGCTCCATCGTCTGATATTTCTTGACGGAGGATTTGGCAAGCTGTTGTCGGAGTTCCAGAACGGTCTGAAGTTCTGGAGGAGCGGTTTTGATAAGCTCTGCCACGACTTTCTTTCCAAGACTGTCAGTTTCGAGCCCATTGTCGGAGAGCCACTGCTTCATTTGCTGGACGGAGTTTGGATTATCAAGTGCTGTCATATCTTTCATGGCAGCAGTCAGTTCTGACCGGGAGCGGGTGTCCATTTCGATGGCTTCTTTTACCAGATCCATATCGAGCCGGACACCACGGTCGTTGATTTCCTGATCGATGTGGTATTCATCCCAGACCGCCTCCGGCACAGGGAATTTTGCAAGACGATCCTTAATGCCGATCTCGGTTTCCACATCGCGGATGTTATATTTTTTGAAGGCTTCCCACTTGTCCGGCGCATGGAAAGGGTGGTTCCTTGTGCGACCGCCGTTTGCTTTCGTCGGAGCGCAGGGCACGGAGAAGTATTTGATCAGGTCTTTTCCCTCCGTGAGTTTCTGTTTTTCAAGACCGAGGACGGCACCGACGCCTTCCAGAGAAAGCGGCAGTCCCATTGTTGCCGCCCAGACCATAGAGCAGCGCCAGCTTACCGGATTTAAGAAGCGTGCGCATTCGGTCGAGAGAGGGTGGTTATCATGGAAGGGATCAAGGCTTACTCCAAGATCACGGAGATATCGTGACAAGCACACCCGTTCAAAATTTGCATTGAAAGCCCATTTGATGACAGTATCATCAGTCAGAGCATCTATAATTTCCTGTGGCAGACGTTCTCCCTGTGCAAGGTCAATGACCGTCACCTCGGAGCCGTCGGCGCTGTAGCCGAACAGCAGTATCTCAAAATCCGGTGACTCGGCATATTTATATACGCCACATTTGGATAGGTTCACGTCGCTGTAGGTTTCGATATCAATACTGAGTGTTTGCATATATTTTCACCTCAATTCAAACAAGCGGCTTAAGATCGCTCCTAAGCCGCCTGCCGGTACTGGATTATTTCAGGGATTCCATACGCTTGATATGGTATTCGTCGTCCTGCGCGGCCTTTTTCTCCTCACGTTTCTCACGCTTGAAGTCGTTGATCACCGTCTGGATGGCGACCACTGCCCAAGACAGGACTACGATGCAGAAGCACCCGATCAGAATGTTGCAGAGAAGGGATGAAATCATAACTGTGCTTTCCATTGTTTTGCGCTCCTTTCCTTAGTTGAGAAAATCTTCATCGTCGTCAGTAGCAAAGTCGGACTCAGCGCTTGCCTTGCCGCCAAGAGGCTCACCGTCGCGGATCTTCTGCAGGTTGTTGAGCCCGCAGGCGATTCCCTTGTTGCCGGAAGAGTTGAAAGCATAAAACGTGATGCTGGCTCTGCCGTACACGCCGCTGTACACTTCAGAGCGGGTGAGAATCGGATTCAGGTCTGCGTCCACAATGCCGGGTGCAGAGGTTGCATTGGCGTTGACGAAGTAAGCATTCTTGTAGGCCTCGTCGTCCGGACGCTCTGCATCACCATCGCGCAGAGGAGTCTTCAAAACAGAGAGCGCTGGAACGGACTTGCCGTTGCCCTTGAGCTTGGCCTCGCCCTCCTTGTAGGCAGCTTCGATAGCAGCCTGAATCTTGGCGATGGTCTTGGTATCGGACTTCGGAATGATGAGGCTCACGCTGTACTTGGGAGTGCCGCCATTGATTGACTTCGGCTCCCAGACGTTTGCGTAGCTCCAGCGGGTGTCAACACCGGTGATAACCTTCATGGGATTGCTGATTTTTACATTTTTACTCATTGTCGTTTTCCTCCATAAAATCATTTTTTGCTGTATTCATGGCCGGGCGGTTGTCACTATCCGGCACAAGTGTGGGTTTGCCCTGCGGCTTTTCAATGTAAGCCGTCAGGAGTTCATCAAAGCGGGATTTGCCGAGGAGCTTCTGCATGGCGGTAATGCCGAGCAGCTTTTTCTCATACGGGTCAAAGCCTGCTTTCTCGACCGCGTCAATGACGGCGGTCTCATTGCTGTATCTGCGGTTGCTGCGTCCTTCGACGAGCTTAAAACCAGTCCATTCCTTACCAGAGAGAGCTTGCTGCAGGGCGTATTCCTTAATATCGGAAGCCCAGCTAACCAGTTCATCTACCTTGCCGAGAATGACCTCGATCTCGGTATCAGTAAGCAGTGGCGGGAGCTTGAAATCATGCTGCGCGAGCTTAAGATTTGCCTCGGCTCTGGCGCGGCACTCGTTCTTAGCCTTGCAGAAGCCGCACCATTCACCGCACAGGAAGTTCCCGTCACCTGCAAAAGCCAGATCTGCAGTAGGCTTTAAGACTTCATCTGCCCAGCGATACAGGTCGTTCTTGCTGATTTCGTAGGTGCTGACGTTCTGGCGTCTCGGTTGGTAAATGGTCATAGAAACCTGATCGATGTCGTAAATGTCATCGAAAAGCTCCAAAGCACCGAGGGCATAACACTGCATCTGCGGATTCGCCTCTGCGGAGACTAAGACGCCTAAGCCGTGCTTGTAGTCGATCACTCGGAGCGTACCGTCTGCGATGATGATACAGTCGGCGGTTCCGAAGCCCTGTTCTACCCAGCGGGAGAAGTCTACACGCTGTTCGATAAGTACTACCGGGTCAGCACAGGTCTCCTTGGCGGCTTCGATCTGCTCCAGCACATATTCGGCATAGCCGCTGGTGCAGTCTTCCATCTCCTCGGAATACCACTTGAGGCTGTCGGTCGGGTCTTCTGAAGGAAGTCCCAGCGCGGTTTTCAATTTGTGCTCACCAAGCGCATGAGCATCGGTGCCTTCTGCAGCGTAGTCTGATCCTTTGTCCTCATAGGTTTCGCAGAGCCTTGCCGACGGCGGGCAGTGCAGCCACCTGTCGGAGCTGGATGCGGACAGGATTGCGTGTGCTTTAGCTGCCATTGCCGATCACCTCCGCGTCCTTCATCAGGGCTTCGTAGTTTGCCGGGGCGATCTCCGAGAGCTTTGCGGCGCCGTACTTTTTTAGCAGGGCGCGTACTTCTGCGGTATGACCGGCGCGGGACTTCTCAGCAAGGACGGCTCTTACGTCCTCCAGCTTGAGCTCATGCTTCGGTTCATTCTTGGTGGG
>NZ_MPPE01000020.1:0-2309 GCF_001896645.1 Tepidanaerobacter sp. EBM-49 | reverse complement strand
GAAGTAACGTGTAAACTTTGGAACCGCCGTATACCGAACGGTATGTACGGTGGTGTGGGAGGTCGGCTACTCAATTAATGATTAGCCTCCTACCCGATTGGTAAATCGTATACTTTTTCATTGAATGCATAGCGCTTTGCTGCATATTGCAAGATTTGTCCGATAAATTCAGCTGCCGACATACCCTTAGCTTGAGCCATATAACCCATGTAACCGCTGTGAGCTTTACCTTTTGGCATTGTAAGACCTGCAAAAGTGTTAATTTCCAGAAAGTAAGGAGTGCCATCTTTAGATAATATCATATCAATACGCCCAAAATCTTTAGCATTTAAGACTTTGTATATGTTTATTGCTGTTTCTTCTATGTTATCCTCTATGTCCTTTGACAAATCTGCCGGACAGTTAATAATTTCTCTATCTAGCATTTTGTGCTCATAAGTATTGGTTTTTGCTGAATTGTACTGGATTTCAAGAATCGGAAGAACCTTAGGTTCTTCATTGCCAACGACACCTACTGTGATTTCACGACCATCGATAAATTCCTCAACCAACGCATCTTGACCGATTTTTTGGGCAATTTTATCGACGATTTTACCTAAATCCTTCAAATTATATACTATATTTTCCTCACTTATTCCGGCACTCCCGCGACCACTGACCGGTTTTACAAATAATGGGTAATTTAAAGAATGAGGAGGAATGCTTTTAGAATTTTTTACTACAAAGAACTTAGAGGTTGGCAATTGATGAAATGCTAAGATTTTTTTGCGCGTTGCTTTGCTGGTTGCGACTAAATCAATCCCTGAGCCTACGTAAGGTATATCAAATGCTTCTAGAAAAGCTACTTCTCTTAGCGATGAAGCATTAAAAACGATATCAATTCCTTTTGAAAAAACCTCCCTTAATGTCTTTCCAGGATCATTATTCCTCCATTCGATTAACTCAGCATCAAAACCGGCTTCCTTTAAAGCCGTCATATGTTGAAAGGCTTCCTCATAGGCATCATCATAAGTATTTTCTTTTGAAATCTTCCTCTGCAGTTCTACATTTCTGAATTTACGCCAAAAAACGCCTACTTTCATTTGACGCGTCTCCTTTTATAATGAATTAAGCTCAATTGGATACATTGAGCTTAATTCATTATACCATATTGTGCACATATATACAAAAATCTTACAATAATTTTTATAAAATTGGGTAAAATATTATTTCAGTTCTTGTATCGCTTCCTTTAGCCGTTTTGCAGCCTCTGCTATATATACGCGGGAGCAAGCTATGTTTATTTTTTCAAATCCTTCGCCTCCTGTACAAACCAATATCCGCTTTCTAAAGCAAACTTTGCCTTATTTGTCATAAAATCACTTAACTGGTGCGGATCTAAACCAAGGGATGTGCAGTCAAGCCATACAAAAAACGTTCCTTCGGGTCTTATCACTTTTAACTGAGGGATTTCCCTTTCGATCTCATCTGTAAGTAATTTTAAATTGCCTGTAGATATTCTAAAAGTTGATTTAGCCACCCCGCTTTTGTCCACACATGGCCTACGGGATTGTGTGGATTGCACAAAAACATAAGTTTAATTCGGCGATCTTTTACCTTTTCCTCTAAATCGTCAAAATCCATAATATATTTCCCGTCTTTATAAATCAAAGGGTTATTTACCAGGCGCCGGCCGTTTTCTTCAATGACTCTGAAAAACGGATAATATACTGGCTGCTGGACTATGACCTTATCTCCTGGAAAAGCAAATAAACATTGGCGTGGCGCTAGATTACGAAGGTCAACTGTATGTTCCTGTAATAAAAAATGCTGCAGATATGCCAATTGAGGATATTTCAAATTGCATTAATGAGTTTAAAGAAAAAGTAGCAAAAAAGACTTTGACAATTAAGGATATGTCAGAAGGAACCTTTACTATCACAAATTCAGGAATTTTTGGCTCTAGCTTCTTTGTTCCGGTTATAAACTATCCACAAAGTGCAATTTTAGGGATTGGCAAAATAACCGAAAGACCCATAATAATAGAAAACAGTATTGTCATAAGACCAATTTTGATTGCAAGTTTAGGTTACGATCATCGTGTTATTGAAGGAAGTAATGCAGTTAAATTCTTGGGCGAAATTAAAAATAACTTAGAGAATATTGATAAACTCGTATAATAACATGTAGCCTGACGCCATCGGAGGAAATATATATCCCTCCGATTTTTTTGCGTGCGCCCGGCACGGGCACAGTCTAATGGGTGAAAGTCCCTAGTGCGGGTCGATAGTGCCAAGCACATAGCCAAGGACAAGGGTGTCCATCGAGAG
>NZ_MPPE01000043.1:0-8178 GCF_001896645.1 Tepidanaerobacter sp. EBM-49 | reverse complement strand
TCATATCTGTCTTGTCAGATAATGCCTTGATTTCCTCATGAACTTCATTGAACCTCGTATCCGTCTTGTCAGATAGAGCTTTAATTTCATTATGAACTCCATCGAACCTCATATCTGTTTTATCGGATAATGCCTTAATTTCGTCATGAACTCCATCGAATTTTACTTCTGTCTTGTCTGATGAGGTTTCTATCTCCTTATGAACTCCACTGAATTTCTCATCTATTTTATCAAATCTTTCTTCAGTTTTGTCTGCTAAACTATCTATCTTTTCGTTTACTTCGCCAAATTTCATATCTGTTCTATCAGATAGTGCCTTAATATCGTCATGAACTCTATTGAATTTTACTTCAGTTTTGTCTGACGAGATATCTATCTTTTTGTTGACTTCACTGAACTTTTCATCTACTTTATTGAACTTTGCATCAATTTTATCAGAGAATACTTTGATTTCACTGTACGCCTCGGAAAACTTTACTTCCGTCTTATCAGCTAAGTTATCAATCTTTTTGCTAACTTCATTAAACCTTTTATCTACCTTGTCAAATCTTGCATCAGTTTTGTTTGACAGAGCTCGGATTTCTCTGCGAACTTCTGTAAACTTCTCGTCAACCTTGTTAAATCTTGCCTCATTTTCTTTTCTTGTAGAATCAAACTTTATATCCACACTGTCTCTTAAACTATTAATTTGTTGTGATATAAGGAAGTAGCCGGATTCATAAATTTTAGGTTCGAAAGGTCCTTTTATTTTTTGTTCGTCATTTCCTCCGCCGGCGTTGATTTCCTTTTCTGCCATATCCATCACCTTCCCTCCTTGTCTGCGACCATTATATCATAAATTTCTGCAATTTTCTATTAAACTTGCTGCAGCTTATCCAAAAAGAACTGCTGCTCCTACTGTGCCTGGTCCTGTATGAACCCCTATAATCGGACCTACTTGGGTAAATATCTTGGCTTTTATCCCTAACATGCTTTCTAAAGCTCCTTTAAGATAAAGTCCTGCCTCTTCAGCTGCTCCATGAGCTACAACAAGCATTTTGCATTTTTTTACCCGGGACATATCTTCAAAAGCTTGAATGATGGTCTTGAGAGCCTTTTCTTGACTTCTAGCCTTGCTATAAGTCTGGTATATGCCGTCATCTCCTACTCTTACGATGGGCTTTATATTTAAAAGTGTCCCCACTATCCCCTGAACTCTTCCTATTCTGCCGCCTTTTTGCAGATATTCAAGGGTATTTAATGTAAAAAGAAGTTCTACATTCTTTCTAACCTCGGAAAGCCTTTCAACAACTTTAGCCGCATCAACGCCTGTTTTTATTATTTCGGCAGCTTCCATTGTCATAAGTCCTATTCCAAGACTAATTGTTTTGGAATCCACGATATGAACCTTGTTGCCAAATTTTTCAGCGGCAACATTTGCTGCATTTATTGTGCCGCTTAAGCCCGAAGAAATGTGTATCGATACTACCTCATCATATTCTTCAAGTAATTCTTCATATAGTCTTCTAAAATCTTCCGGCGACGGCTGAGATGTGGTCGGAAGTTCATCTGACTGGTTTAAAAGCTCATAGAATTTGTCTCCGGCTATCTCATAATCTAGGTATTCTTTATCCTTAAATCTCACTTTAAGCGGCACAACATGAATGTCATATTCTGTTCTGATTTCTTCCGGAAGATCTGCCGTGCTGTCTGTAACTAAGGCGATTTTCTTCATTTGAATCCTCCATTTTTAAAGTGTCATGATCGTATTGTATATTTCGATAAACATTTCAAAAATCCTTTATTTGGTCGTGTATGCTTTATAAATTTCAAAGCCTTGACACAAAAGCCCTAAAAGGTTTACTATTTAGTAAAATGATTATTTTATGGAGGAAGATTAGACATGAGTGCATCAAATCCTACGAGAGACGAAGCTTTTGAACTTTTAAAAAAATATAATTCAAACGAGGCGCTGATTCGCCATGCTTTGGCTGTAGAAGCAGTCATGCGCCATTTTGCAGAAATATTTGATGAACCTGATAAAGAAAAATGGGCTATTATTGGACTTATTCATGATTTAGATTACGAGATGTACCCTGACCAGCACTGTCAAAAGGTCAGAGAAATACTTACTGAAGAAGGTTGGCCGGAGGATTATATAAGGGCTGTGCAAAGCCATGGGTGGGGTTTGTGTTCCGATGTAGAACCCGTAGAGAAAATGGAGAAGGTACTGTATGCTATTGATGAGCTGACCGGTCTTATCACAGCAACCGCTTTGCTTCATCCCAGCAAGAGCGTATTGGATCTTAAAGTAAAATCAGTCAAGAAAAAATGGAACCAGAAAAATTTTGCCGCAGGCGTCAACAGAGACGTAATTGATAAAGGCATAGAACTTTTGGGGCTTGACAAAGATTTTGTAATTGAAGAAACCATAAAAGGGATGCAGACGGTTGCGGAAGAAATCGGGTTAAAGGGCGAAATTTAAGAAAAATTAAAGAGTGGGTTTATGCCCACTCCTCTTTTATGTCGAATGAAGAATTTAATTCTGATTCTAAAAAATCTCTAACTTCGTAAAGTGAATTAAACTCTTTAAATATTAGCCTTCGAATTTCTTCAGAAGGTTTTGCTAAGTCAGGAACACATATCGGCAGCATGCCGGCTTTTAAAGCAGCTCTTAAACCGTTTTCGGAATCTTCTAATACAATACAGTTTTCCGGAGGACATTTTAATTTCTCAGCTGCCTTTAAAAATATATCCGGTTCAGGTTTGCCCCTTGATACCTCATCTCCACATACTATCAAATCGAATCTGTCTTTTACTCCACCAAGTTCTAAGCATCTTAGAGCTTTTTCTCTAGCTGTAGAAGTTGCTACAGCTTTCGGTATTGATTCAGTTTCAAGAAAATCTATTAATTCATAAAGACCCTTTTTTACAGGTATCCCGTGTTTTTGTATATATTCTTCAAAATATGCCGAATGTATTTTGCGAACTGCGGAATAAGGAAATGACTTGCCAAAATACTTTTGAAAATAAGGCACAGTATCTTGGGAATTTAAGCCTCTTGCGCCTGCAATTATATTTTCATCAATATTGTAGCCTAGTTCTTTGCCGGCTTTTTCCCATGCATGTAGGGAAAGCTTTTCCGTATCAAACATCAGCCCGTCCATATCAAAGATAACTAACGAAAACTTTTTCATAATATACTAATCCACCATCCTCAATCTACTTCAAATAAATAAACAGAACCCGAACCCTACTTTAGCAGTAAAATCATTCTAAGTCAAGTATACTGTCCGTTAAAATATGTCAAAATGGACTTTGAAGTTTTCAATTAGATTTTTAGCCAAGACTATTTGCTTGCTATATAGATACTACTATAACCAAAATTAAAAGCGATAAGTATCTTTCTATTTCGCACACGCTTGACTCCTATTATGCTTTATAAACAAACCTTTCTATTATCATATTACCATCAAAATCGAATTATCGCCAGAAAAGACTTTAAGATTCTTCATTCCGCTTCAATTCATTCAAAATGATGATTAGAAGCTGTTATCAGTTGAGGCTTATTAAGAATTTTTTATTTTAAGGTACAATTAGCTTATTTAAGAAAAACTCCGCTTACTTATTGTAAATTTGCAAAGATAGTGATAAAATGTACAAGAAAGTTCAATACACCGAAAGGAAAGTAGTTACTGACCTTCAGGTGCTTTACGTTATATTCTAAGATCTTGGATGCGTTCCGGGGTTGAGGAGGTTAAAATCTATCAGGTGCTTTTAGCCTCCGAAAATAATTTTTAAAATTAGGAGGTTTTTTTGATGTCCAAAACACAAGATTTTATTAATGATGAAGAAATTATGGACCTTTTGGAAAAGGGAAAGGGTGCCGAAAAGTCAGAAATTCGGGAGATTTTCGCAAAATCAAAGGAGAAAAATCGTCTGGAGCCGGCAGAGACGGCAAAACTTCTTCAAATTAATGATGAAGACTTGCTTGAAGAAATGTTTTCGCTGGCAAGACAGATAAAAGAAGATGTCTATGGCAACCGAATAGTATTCTTTGCACCGCTATATATCGGCAACAATTGCATTAACAATTGCCTATATTGCGGCTTTAGGCGCGATAACAAATCTATTGTAAGAAAAACCTTGACAATGGAAGAATTAAGAGACGAAGTTATAGCTCTTGAAAACAGCGGTCAAAAAAGGCTCATTTTAGTCTATGGCGAACATCCCATGTATGATGCGGACTTTATAGTGGAAACCATTAAGACAACATATGAAACAAAAACAGGAAACGGAGAAATCCGTAGGGTAAATATAAATGCTGCCCCCATGGATGTGGAAGGTTATAGAAAACTTAAAGAGGCCGGAATCGGTACATTTCAGATTTTTCAGGAAACTTACCATCATGAAACATATGCTAAAATACATCCAAAAGGAGACATGAAGAGCGACTATCAGTGGCGGCTATACGGACTTGACAGAGCCCTTGAAGCAGGTATAGATGATGTGGGAATCGGAGCGCTTTTCGGCTTGTATGATTGGAAGTTTGAAGTAATGGGTCTTCTGTATCACACCATTCATCTTGAAAAAACTTTTGGCGGCATAGGTCCCCACACTATTTCATTCCCGAGACTAGAGCCGGCTATTGATACACCGTTTATTCAGGAGACAAAATATAAAGTATCTGATGATGACTTTAAGAAACTCGTAGCTATAATCAGGCTTTCAGTGCCGTATACCGGAATGATTTTGACTGCCAGGGAAAGTCCGGAAGTAAGGCGGCAGGTTATACCTCTTGGTGTTTCACAGATTGATGCAGGCTCAAGAATAGGTATTGGCGGATATGCCGAAGCTGCAAAAGGCTATATCCCTGAGAAAGAACAGTTCCATTTAGGCGATATAAGATCACTTGATGAAGTTGTCCGGGAAATTTGCAGTTTTGGATGCATTCCGTCCTTCTGTACAGCAGGGTATAGAGCAGGCAGAACCGGCGATCACTTTATGTCCCTTGCTAAACCCGGTTTTGTTCATAATTACTGCATGCCAAATGCCGTGCTAACTTTCAAGGAATATCTTTTAGACTATGCCTCCGAAGAAACACGTAAGGTGGGCGAGGCTGCAATTCAAAAGCAGCTTGAAGCTTTTGAAAAGGAAAGCCCCGAAAGAAGAAAATACGTTGAAGATAAACTAAAGCTTATCGAGCAAGGTCAACGTGATGTTTATGTTTAGCAATGAATTTAAAGAAATGGTTTCATCTTGTATTTCAGAATCTTTTCGTTGCGAAAACTTGAAAGCAGCTCTTGAAAAGTCGGCCAAAATTATTACAGAATTCTATCCTGATACTAAGTTATGGTTTGCAAAAAGCTTCGGTAAGAGATGGTGCTTTCTTGCCGGAGCAGGCACTGATTCGTTTATCCAGCCTCAGAGAATAGAATATCAGGACGGTTATGCGGCGTTTTTACAAAACTTTTCTTTTGCGCATGAAGATGAGAAGGCAGTTTTGATAGACCTATTTAGGATAATCACTAATATCCAGAAATAAATAACCATGTTACAGGAAAGTCAGGGGTTTCTAATTTACGTAGAAACCCCTGACTTTAAAATTTTCAACATATTCTTTTGCTATAACCTCAAAAGATGAGATGTCTTTTACATCCTTAAAACAATCGTTTTGCATGGGGATGTTATCACTTGTTCTACAGCACTGGATTGTATATGTCTTCGCCTTATAAATCCATTTTAAAATATTAATATAGTCGTCCTTAAAAAGTCCCGGCCAGGTTGTAGTTCTAAATTCATAATCTATGCCGCTGCGCTCAATTAGTTGTATGCTTTTTGAAATAGCATTTATCGATACCGAGCTTTTGCATATCATTGGATACTTTTGGGGTGAAGCTTTGATATCCATAGCTATAAAATCAAGAAGATTGTTTTTAATAAGCGGTTCTAACACTTCAGGCCTTGTACCATTTGTATCTAACTTTAGCTTGAAGCCCAAATCCTTGATTTTTCTTGCGAAATATAGAAGATCTTCTTGCAGTGTAGGTTCGCCGCCGCTTAAAACTACCCCATCTATTAATCCTCGCCTTTTCTCAAGAAACTGTATTATTTCTTCTTCGCATAGCAAATCAGAACCCTTTGAAATAAGCTGCCAGTTGTGACAATAAATGCAGTTCATGTTACATCCTGACGTAAATATTACAGTCGAGAGTAAGCCGGGATAATCTACCGTCGAACACTTATGCAATCCACCTATTAGCATAATTGATTTTCCTTGATTTTAAACATCTTGCGATTAGCGTACTCTTCCTTTTTGCCTTTATTAAAATTTTTTACAGGTCTTAGATACCCGGTGACTCTCGTCCACACCTCAGTTTCTTTACCGCATTTTGGGCATTTTGTCTGTTCCCCGGAAAGATACCCATGATCCGGACAAATGCTAAAAGTTGGAGTTATGGATATATAAGGTATCTTATAGTTGGTAAAAATCTTTCGTATGATGTTTTTGCATACTGATATGTCCTCTATGCATTCACCTAAGTAAATATGGCAGACAGTGCCGCCGGTATATAATGATTGAAGTTCTTCTTGCAGTTCCATTACTTCAAAAATGTCATCAGTGTAATCCGCCGGCAGCTGAGTTGAATTTGTATAATAAGGTGCATCTTCTCCTGCTGTTGTAATAAAAGGGTATTTTTTCGAGTCAAGCATTGCCAGGCGGTAGGATGCTCCTTCAGCCGGCGTTGCTTCAAGGTTGTAAAAATGACCGGTTTCTTTTTGAAATTCCAGCAGTTTTTTCCGCAAGAAATGCATAACTTCCAATGCAAACTGCAGCCCACCCTTAGCAGTTATACCGGCACCTACAAAATTTTCCAGTGCTTCATTCATTCCAATAATACCTATAGTACTAAAATGGTTGTGCCAATATTCACCTGTTCTTTCTTTTATATTTCGCAGGTAATGTGTAGAATAAGGATATAAGTTAGCTTCAGATTGTTCTTCGATAACCTTTCGTTTTATTTCTAAGGAAGCCTTGGCTAATTCTGTCATTTCTTCTAATCGCTTAAAAAACTCATCTTTTGTTTTTGAAAGATAACCTATTCTAGGCAGATTTATTGTAACAACACCAATGGAACCGGTCATGGGGTTGCTGCCAAAAAGGCCGCCGCCTCTTTTTCTTATTTCCGAAGTGTCAATTCTCAATCTACAGCACATGGATATAGCATCTTCCGGCGAAAGATCAGAATTTATGAAATTCGCAAAATAAGGTATGCCATATTTGCAAGTAATTCTCATAAAATCATCAACTACCGGATTGTCCCATTCAAAGTCTTTGGTAATATTGACAGTAGGAATAGGAAATGTAAATACTCTGCCTTTTGCATCACCTTCTAACATCACTTCGCAAAAAGCTCTGTTGAAAATATCCATTTCTTCTTGGAAATCGCCGTATACCTCTGTTATAGGCTGTCCTCCAATAATTACCGGATAATTTTTTAGTCCATTTGGTACCTTGATATCAAAAGTAAGATTTGAGAACGGACATTGAAAGCCGACTCGTGTGGGAACATTTATATTAAAGATAAATTCCTGGAGACATTGCTTGACCTGTGTGTATGAAAGTCCGTCATATCGGATAAAGGGAGCGCAATATGTATCAAAACTGGACCACGCTTGCGCGCCTGCCGCTTCGCCCTGAGTTGTGAACGTAGAATTTACAATTTGACCAAGAAATGAGCGAAGATGCTTTGCAGGGCGGCTTTCTATCTTTTCTTCGACACCTCCAAAGCCTTCCATTAGAAGTTGCCTCAAATCCCAGCCGGCACAGTAAGGGCCAAAAAAACCCAGATCGTGAATATGTATATCGCCTGATTCATGGGCACATCTTATATTTGATGGATATATCTCATATAGCCAGTATTTTTTTGTAAAAGTCTCTCGCACATAATTATTAAGGCCATTGACGCTTTTCCCTGTATTGGCATTTTCCTCTACATGCCAGTCCCGATTGTCCAGGTAATTCGAAAACATCTCAACTGTAGTTTTGATAAGCGCATTATCTTCATCGCATTTTACCATTTGAGTAATCATAGATATGCCGTTACAGAAAACTTATAAAACTTTATAAGGTATTTCAAAACTCTACAAAGTTTATGTTTCCTTCCTTGTTCATCGCACCCACTTTCGATTAACCCT
>NZ_MPPE01000022.1:0-36462 GCF_001896645.1 Tepidanaerobacter sp. EBM-49 | reverse complement strand
TGACTTTTAATCAGGGTGTCGGAGGTTCGAGTCCTCCATGACCCACCATGCGGGCATGGCGGAACTGGCAGACGCGCCAGACTTAGGATCTGGTGGATTTATCCCATGGAGGTTCAAATCCTCTTGCCCGCACCATTTTATTACATTTTAAAATTTGCGGGTTTAATACCTCGGTTTTCAAACGCCGAGGTGTTGTTTTATTAAAAATTGTTCTTGGAATGCACAATTTTTTTATGCTATAATATAGCTAATTGCACAAATGAAAGATAAAATCTTATATTTTTTTGGCGATCGCAAGGAGGAGCATAATGAAGGTTAATCTGGAAAAGATAGAAAAAAATACTGCTTACTTGAGCTTTGAAGTAGATGCAGACAAACTTGAAGAGGCAATCGAGCAAGCATATCGAAAGAATGCTAAGCGCTTTGCAGTTCCCGGTTTTAGAAAGGGAAAGGCTCCAAGAAAGCTTATCGAAAGACACTATGGCGTAGAAGTGTTTTATGAAGATGCGCTGCAAATTCTACTGCCTAAAGCTTACGAAAAAGGCATTGAGGAATACAACCTTGAGCCGGTAGACGAGCCCAAGTTCGATGTTCAGCAGATCGAAGCCGGAAAGCCGGTACTTGCTACGGCAGAAGTTGTGGTAAAGCCGGAAGCCAAGGTTAATAAATACAAAGGCCTTGAAGTAGAAAAGACTGTTTACGAAGTAACCGAGGAAGAAGTGGAAGAACGGCTCAAAATGATGCAGGAACAAAATGCACGTCTTGTGGCTGTTGAAGACAGACCGGCTCAAGATGGAGATATAGTTACTATAGACTTTAAAGGTTATATAGACAATGAGCCTTTTGAAGGCGGAAGTGCGGAAAACTATGTTCTAAAATTAGGTTCCGGTTCATTTATTAAGGGTTTTGAGGAACAAATCATCGGAATGAAGCCCGGCGAAACCAAAGACATAACCGTTACATTTCCCGAGGATTACGGCTCAAAAGAACTTGCCGGCAAAGAGGCAGTTTTTAATGTAACCTTAAAAGAAATAAAAGTAAAAGAACTTCTTCCGCTAGACGATGATTTTGCAAGTGATGTCAGCGAATTTGATACATTAGAAGAACTGAAAGAAGACATCAAAAAGAAACTTCAAGAGGATGCAAAATCCAAAGAAGAAAGATCCCTTAGAACCTCTGTTATAGATAAACTAATAGAAGAAACAGAAGTTGAGATTCCTGACGTAATGATAGACCATGAAACTGACAATATTATTTTAAGGCTTGCAATAAACTTAAGGGATACCTTCGGATATGACCTTTCCACATATCTTGAGTCTACAGGCATGAGCCTTGAAGACTTAAGAGAACGCTACAGAGATGCGGCGGTGCGCAATGTAAAAACATCTCTGATATTTGAAGAAATAAGAAAAGCAGAAAATATTACTGTAAGCGATGAAGAGTTGGAAGAGAAAATCAAGGAATTTGCTGAGTCTTCCAAGACGCCTGTGGAAGAATACAAGAAGTCGCTAACTCCTCAGGGCATAGCTCAGATAAAGGATATGATTTTAACAGATAAGATTTTCGATCTAGTTATAGAAAACGCTGTTATAACTGAAAAAGTGGAAGATAAAATAAAAAATGATATAATAGAATCAGAAGAAGTAAAAGATGAAGTAAATACTGAAGATGAAAACGCAGCAGCCGAAACTGAAAATGAAAGCATCCCGGAGAAGACGGAAGAATAAAGGAGGTTGGTTAAATTGAGTTTAGTACCTATGGTTGTTGAGCAAACAAGTCGCGGCGAAAGAGCTTACGATATCTATTCACGGCTTTTAAAAGAGAGAATTATATTCTTAGGGTCAGCAATTGATGATACAGTGGCCAGCCTTACCATAGCCCAGCTATTGTATTTGGAATCAGAAGACCCGGATAAGGATGTGCGCCTTTACATTAACAGCCCCGGCGGTTCTGTAACGGCAGGACTTGCTATTTATGATACAATGCAGTATATTAAACCTGATGTGTCTACTATCTGTATGGGACTTGCCGCCAGTATGGGAGCAGTGCTGCTTGCGGCAGGAGCCGAAGGCAAGCGCTTTGCACTGCCTAATTCAAGAATCATGATTCACCAGCCCTGGGGCGGAGTCGAAGGGAAGGCGGTTGATATAGAAACACATGCAAGGGAAATTTTGCGCTTAAGAGAATTACTAAACGAAATCCTTGCAAAACATACGAAACAGAGCATTGAAAAAATTCAAAGTGATACAGACAGAGACTATTTTATGTCGTCAAGTGAAGCTCTTGATTACGGCTTAATTGACGAGGTGATTAGTAAGAGGAGTTAAAAGCCGGAAAGGAGTGAACAGATTATGTTTAAATTTACCGATGAGAAAGGGCAGCTTAAATGCTCGTTTTGCGGCAAAACCCAAGATCAGGTAAGAAAGTTAGTAGCAGGTCCCGGTGTATATATTTGTGATGAATGCATCGAACTTTGCAATGAAATAATCGAAGAGGAATTTGGCGAGGAGACCGAGATAAACTTTACGGATGTTCCTAAACCTCATGAAATCAAAAGCATCCTGGACCAATATGTAATAGGGCAGGAGCAGGCGAAAAAGACGCTTTCCGTAGCAGTATACAACCACTATAAGAGGATAAACTATCAGAACAAGATGGATGATGTGGAACTTCAAAAAAGCAATATAGTGATGTTAGGACCTACCGGAAGCGGCAAAACCCTTCTGGCCCAGACCCTTGCAAAAATACTAAATGTGCCTTTTGCCATAGCCGATGCTACGACTCTCACAGAGGCAGGCTATGTAGGCGAAGATGTGGAAAATATCCTCTTGAAGCTGATTCAAGCAGCGGACTACGACGTAGAAAGAGCAGAAAGGGGCATCGTCTATATTGACGAGATAGATAAGATAGCGCGCAAATCCGAGAATCCCTCTATAACCCGGGATGTATCCGGAGAAGGCGTGCAGCAGGCCCTACTAAAGATATTGGAAGGTACGGTAGCCAGCGTTCCGCCTCAGGGAGGACGCAAACATCCGCACCAGGAATTTATCCAAATAGATACTACTAATATATTGTTCATATGCGGCGGTGCCTTTGAGGGTATCACCGATATTATTCAAAACAGAACAGGTAAGAAGTCCATGGGATTTGGAGCTGAGATTCACAGCAAGAAGGATATGGAGGTAGGAGAAATCCTGCAGCAGATAATGCCGGAAGACTTGCTGAAATACGGCATGATACCTGAGTTTGTAGGTAGGCTTCCCATAATTGTGACACTTTCCGCCCTTGATGAAGCTGCGCTTATAAAGATACTGACAGAACCAAAGAACGCACTTGTCAAACAGTATCAAAAACTTTTTGAAATGGATAACTCGCAGTTAGAATTTACTGACGAAGCCTTAGAAGTTATAGCAAAAGAAGCCATAAGAAGAAAAACAGGAGCAAGAGGCCTAAGAGCAATACTTGAAGAAGTTATGATGGATGTTATGTATGAACTTCCATCGAGAAGCGATATTGCAAAATGCGTCATAACTAAAGAAGTAATACTCAATAGAGATGAACCTATTATTGTTACATCAGATAGAAAAAAGGGCAAAAAGAAAGAAGTAACGGCATAAGTGAATAGAACCTAAAGGGGCGGGCAAATGCTGTCGCCCCTATTTTATTGCGAAAATTTGCCGTTTCAGTTATAATAAAATTAAAAGAATAGAGAGCAAGGGTGAGAGAGGAGATTTGCCATGATGGTCGTTTTTGACCCTGAGATAGAGCACAGGGTTATGGTCTGCGTAACACCCCAAAAAAGTTGTGAAAGATTGATAAAGCGAGGCGCTGAAAGGGCGCGTGAGTGCAACGGCCAATTCGTAGTAATATATGTAAATAAAAAACAAGCCCTCAATAAAGACTTGAAAGATCATAAGATTTTACTGGAGCTTTTTGAGCTTGCAAAAAAGCTGGGAGGCACAGTTTCCATCCTCACCGGCGAAGAAGTATATACAACACTTGCAAACTTTTCGAAAGAAAATAAAATCACACATATAATCGTGGGTAAATCCTTAGGATCTGCTTTTGATGCGCAAAAAAGCGGTGAAGTCATAAATCCGCTGCGCAGCGCTGTTGAAAAAAATGGAATTACGGTAGAAGTCGTAGACTGAGTTTTTGGCGAATATTCAGGCACACCTTGTTTATTCGCTTATTTTTTTTACATTAAAAGAGGATTTAGCAGTTCGAAGTTGAAATAATATATACTAGATTACTCGATTTTGCGACAGGAGGATATGAAATGGATGATTTTATAAAAGCTAACGAAGAGGAACTTGTAAAAGCTGTTTGCGATATCATAAAAATAAAAAGCGTAAAAGAAGAGCCAAAAGAAGGCATGCCCTTTGGAGAGGGTCCGGCAAAAGCTTTACAGTATGCCTTAGGTCTTGCGGAAAGCTTCGGCCTTGAGACTAAAAATCTTGACAACTATGCAGGATGGGCGCAGCTGGGAAGCGGAGACGAAATAGTTGGGGTACTGGTGCATCTTGACGTGGTGCCGGAGGGCAGCGGTTGGTCCTATCCCCCTTACGGCGGCGAAATATGTGATGGTAAAATATATGGAAGAGGCGCCATCGATAACAAAGGGCCTGCCATGACAGCGCTTTTTGCTTTAAAAACACTTAAAGATGCCGGAGCAATCCTTAATAAAAGGGTTCGCGTAATTTTTGGCACTGATGAAGAAAGCGATTTTGAGTGCATGAAATACTATAAAACTCATGACGAACCTATAACCATGGGATTTTCGCCAGATGCTTCCTATCCCATAATAAACGGTGAAAAAGGCATTTTAACGTTTTCTTTTGCCGCATCCCTTGAAAGCAAAGAAGAGGGTGACGGCATAAAAATACTTTCAATAAAAGGCGGAACCAGACCTAATATGGTGCCGGATTATGCAGAAGCCGTGATATTAGGCGATATAGATGAAGTCAAAAATGCTATCGATACTATAGGTAAACAAATAGGAGGAAACTTTGAGGTAGCCCAGGAAGGCGGCAAGATAATCATAAACTCCTATGGCATCTCTGCCCATGCCAGCAGACCCGAGACCGGCAAAAACGCCATTATGCTGCTTGTAAGGCTTCTTGGAAGTATGAATATATGCGGGCCAAAGGCCTCTTTTGTAAGATTTTTAGATGATAAAATAGGTCTTGACACCACAGGACGCGGTTTAGGTGTAGATTTTAAAGACGAAATCTCAGGTCCCCTTACACTAAATGTGGGCATCACTGATATAGGGGCAGAAAATGCCGCAGTCACCATAAATATTCGCTATCCCATTAAATATACCGACGACATGGTAATCAGTAAAATTAGAGAGCATACTCCGGAGCCTATACAAATTACCGATATTCACAACAAAGAGCCCCATTACGTGCCGGAAGACAACATATTAATACAAAAGCTGAAAAAGGCTTATGAGGAAGTTACCGGGGAAAAGGCCTACTGCTTTACTATAGGCGGGGGCACATATGCCAGGATGTTTGACAACTGTGTGGCATTTGGTCCCAGCTTTCCGGATGATGAGGATTTAGCACACCAGAAGGACGAATACATAAAAATAGACACATTATTTAAAAACTTACGTATTTACACATATGTGTTAAAAGAGCTTGCCGAATAAGGCGGCGGGCAGGCTCCTATGCGCAAGGAGGCATATAAAAATGAAAGTAAGGAAAGTAGACGACCCTTATATCGACCAACTTTTTGAGGCCATATTGCTTTTGGAAGACAAAGACGAATGCTACCGATTTTTTCAGGATATATGTACGGTAGGAGAACTGCAGGCCATGGCCCAGAGGCTGCAGGTTGCAATCATGCTCAAAGAAGGCCGCACATATACCGATATTGCCGAAGCCACAGGAGCCAGCACTGCCACTATAAGCCGCGTAAAGCGTTTTTTGCACTATGGTTCGGACGGCTACAATCTTGTACTCGAAAGACTTGAAAAGTCGCGTAAGCAAGAAAATTAACGTGGTCGTCACGTTTCTTTTTTATCAGGAGGTTTTCAATGAATTTTTTAGATAATTTAAATCCGCAGCAGAAAAAAGCGGTTACACATACAGGAGGACCCCTCTTGGTTCTTGCAGGAGCAGGCAGCGGTAAGACTAGAGTTCTTACTTACAGGATAGTTTATCTTGTAAATAATCTTGGCGCAGACCCCAAAAACATAATTGCTATAACCTTTACAAACAAGGCTGCTCAAGAAATGAAAGAAAGAGTAAATTCAATGCTTCCCCAAAGCGATGACATATTAATTAGCACATTTCACTCCGCTTGTGTACGGTTTTTGCGCGGGGATATCGATAAGCTGGGTTACAAAAGAAACTTTATAATTTTTGATACTCAAGACCAGCAGGCACTTATGAAACAATGCCTTAAAGCACTGAATATCGACGACAAAAAATTTCCGCCTTCCGCAGTCCTAAACTATATAGGAAGGGCAAAGGATCACCTAATGGAACCTGCAAAATGCGTAGACAAGGCAGAAAACTTTCGTGAAAGCACCATGGCAAAAATATATATGCTCTATCAAAAAAAGCTCCAGGAAAACAATGCCTTAGATTTTGACGATATCATAATGAAGACCGTAGAGCTTTTTAGGACATTTCCACAAGTACTTGATTACTACCAGAATCGATTCAAATATATCCTGGTTGATGAATACCAGGATACAAACATGGCTCAGTATGAGCTGATAAAACTAATGGCGGCAAAGCACAGAAATCTTTGTGTTGTAGGCGATGATGACCAGAGTATATACAGCTTTCGGGGAGCCGATGTTAGAAATATATTAGAATTTGAAAAAGATTTTCCAGATGCGACAGTAATAAGGCTTGAGCAAAACTACCGGTCAACCCAAACCATCCTGGATGCGGCAAACGAAGTTATAGATCACAATTACAGCAGAAAAAAGAAGAAGCTTTGGACACAAAACAACAAAGGCGAAAAAATCACCCTGGCAGAACTTGATAATGAGCTTGAAGAAGCGTATTTCATTGCTTCAAAGATCAAAGAACTGACATTTGAAAGCGGCATGAACTTTAAAGATATAGCGGTGCTTTATAGGACTAACGCTCAATCTCGAGTTTTGGAAGATGCTTTTGTGAAAACTGGTATTCCTTATAAGATAATCGGTGGATTAAAGTTCTATCAGCGAAAAGAAGTCAAGGACATCTTGGCATATGTAAGACTTGCAGCAAATCCCTCTGATGATGTAAGCCTTACAAGAATAATAAATGTCCCGAAGCGAGGAATAGGAGAGGCTACAGTTGCAAAAGTGAGAGCTGTGGCAGAAGAAAATGGAATGAGCATATTTGATGCCATAAAGAATATAGATGAGCTGCCGATTTCGGCATCTATTAAATCCAAGCTTTCTAAATTCCTTGCAATGATAGAAGACTTTATAAACACCTCAAAGGAAATGAGTATAGCAGGTCTAATGGAATATATTCTAGAGAAAACCGGCTATATGAAAGAATTAGAAAACGAAAACACGCCTGATGCAATAAGCCGTGTAGAAAACCTTCAAGAAATGATAGGCGCCGCAAGAGAGTTCGAAGAAAGAATGCCTGATGCTCATCTGGAAGATTTTCTAGCAGAGCTTGCACTGGTATCTGATGTGGATAATATGCAAGATGAAGAAAATACAGTGGTTTTAATGACACTTCACAGTGCAAAGGGATTAGAATTCCCGGTGGTATTTTTGACGGGAATGGATGAAGGCATATTTCCCCATTCAAGATCTCTTACAGAAAGCAGCCAGTTGGAAGAAGAGCGTAGGCTTTGCTATGTAGGTATTACCAGAGCAAAACAAAAGCTTTATATAACAAGGGCATGGAGCCGAAATCTCTACGGCAACACCTCCTATTACATGGCATCAAGGTTTTTAAAGGAAATTTCACCGGAGTATTTAGATACCGGTGAAAGCAAAGAAGAAGAGAGCAAACCTGCCAAATCTTATTTTAAATCTGGCGAAGTTTACGAAAAGCCCAAGCCTGTGGGAACCTTAAAACCGGGCGATAAGGTAAAGCATGCAAAATGGGGAGAAGGCGTAGTTGTTGATATAGAAGGCATGGATGAGGATGCAGAGGTTTTCATTAATTTTCCTGATATAGGCGAAAAGCACCTTATTTTAAAGTATGCGCCGATAACCAAGGCATAAATCGGAAAAAGGAAGGGTGAATCTTTTGGACATAAAAGAGGCCGAAAAACGGATAAAGGAACTGAGAGAGCAAATCAACTACCACAACTACCGCTATTATGTGCTGGACAGTCCTGAAATTACCGATGCCGAATATGATAAACTCATGAGAGAGCTAATTGCCTTAGAAAAAAAGTTTCCTGAACTTATAACTCCTGACTCACCTTCTCAGCGAGTAGGCGGCGAGCCCCTGCCTTATTTTGAACGTGTAACTCACAGGGAGCCCATGATAAGCCTTGCCGATGCTTTTGACGAAGGAGAGCTTCGGGATTTTCACAGGCGGGTTACGGAAACAGTAGGCGATAATGTAGAATATGTAGTTGAACTTAAAATTGACGGCCTTGCAATTTCCCTTACCTACGAAAATGGCCTTCTTGCAACGGCAGCCACCAGGGGAGACGGCGTAGTAGGTGAAAATGTAACTCAAAATGTAAAGACAATAAAAAGCGTGCCTCTTCGGCTTCGAGTGCCGCCGGAGAAGACACCTGCCATAATAGAGGTTCGAGGCGAAGTTTATCTTTCAAAAGAAGGCTTTAAAAAGCTTAACGAGGAAAGAGAGGAAGCAGGACTTGCACCCTTTGCAAACCCCCGCAATGCGGCAGCAGGTTCCATACGGCAGCTTGACCCGAAAATTACTGCTCAAAGACCCCTTTCCACCTTTATGTACGCCCTGGGATATGCAGAGGGAATAGAATTTACCACACATCTTGAGGTATTGGAATATTATAAGGAGTGCGGTTTTAGAGTAAATGAACATATAAGGCTTTTTAATAATTTTGATGATGTAGTAAACTACTGTATGAGCTGGCAGGAAAAGCGGCATTCACTGCCCTATGAAATAGATGGTATGGTGATCAAGGTAAATTCCTTAGAATTCCAAAGGATACTTGGATCTACCGCCAAAACACCCCGTTGGGCCATAGCCTATAAATTTCCAGCGGAACAAAAGGAATCTGTAATCAAGGATATCATTGTAACAGTTGGAAGAACGGGAGTTCTAACACCTAACGCAGTGCTGACTCCTGTGCGGATAGCAGGCTCTACCGTCAGCAAAGCTACATTGCACAATGAAGACTATATAAAGGAAAAAGATATACGGATAGGCGATCATGTCATAGTTCAAAAGGCAGGAGATATTATTCCGGAGGTCGTGGCAGTAATTAAAGAAAAGCGAACAGGAAATGAAAAGGAATTTAAAATGCCGACACATTGCCCGGAGTGTGGAGCTGAAGTTATAAGGCTGCCGGATGAAGTTGCCTATAGGTGTACCGGTGTTGCCTGTCCTGCCCAGATACGCCGGCGAATTATACATTTTGCATCAAGGGATGCCATGGATATCCGAGGACTGGGGCCTGCCATTGTTTCACTTCTTCTTTCTGCAAATCTCATAAAAGACCCCTCTGATTTATATTTTCTAAAGAAAGAAGATTTGGTTTCTCTGGAGCGAATGGGCGAAAAATCCGCAAGCAATCTTATTGAAGCGATTCAAAACAGTAAAAAGCAGCCCTTGAACCGGCTTATATACGCACTGGGTATACCCCTTATCGGCTCAAAAGCAAGCCTTACACTGGCACAGGAATTTAAAACGATGGACAGACTTCAAAATGCCACGCACGAAGAGCTGACACAAATTCCTGAAATCGGGGACAAAATGGCTCAGAGTATAATTGCTTTTTTTGCGCAAGAGCAGACAAAGCGAATGATACAGCGGCTAAAAGAGGCCGGTGTAAATATGACGTATGAACAAAAAGCCGGTCCAAAGCCTCTTGGAAACCTTACATTTGTCTTAACCGGAGCCCTTGAAAAATACAGCCGCGCCGAAGCCCAGGCACTTATTGAAAGTCTTGGAGGCAATGTGACAAGCAGTGTCAGCAAAAAAACAGATTATGTAGTAGTTGGAAAAGACCCCGGATCAAAATATACCAAAGCATTGGAACTAGGAGTTAAAATATTAAATGAAGAGCAATTTGAAGAATTAATTTCAAAGGCTAAATAAAAATTGCGGGAGGGCGAAGCTATGAAAGAAACAGAACTTAAAGAAGAAGTTGTCCGCACTGCCAAGAAAGCGGAAGAAATCGGTTTGTTCAAACATAAATCCGGCAATGTCAGTGCGATTGACAGGGAAAAAGGAGTAGTCTACATAACTCCTTCAGGGATATCAAGGCAGGAGCTCAGAAGCGATATGATTGCAGCAGTAGATTTGGATGGGAATATAATCGATGCCCCTTATAAGCCGTCTATCGAAACTCAAATGCATGTTAGGGCATACAAGATTAAAGAAAAGGCATCGGGAATCGTCCATTCTCATTCCCGGTACGCCACACTTTTTGCCTGCATGCCAAAAGAAATTCTGCCTGTTACTGTTGAAGCGATTCACTACGGCGGAAATATAGTAGAAGTAGCGGAGTATGCCCCACCGGGCACTTGCGATCTTGCTGAGTGCATGGAAGATGTTATGAAGGATTCTGATGTGTGCCTTTTAAAATACCACGGGGTATTAGCCGTAGGCCAAACCCTGGAAAAAGCTTTACTCAATGCCATGTATGTGGAAGAAGTTGCGTTTTTATATTATCATATGCTGGCACTTGGACAAACAGAGTTCATGCCAATAAATCTACTGGAAAACCTTAAAAATGGCTAGGCACAATACCAAGTAGTTCACTTAAAACATTAAGACCTTATACAGTCAGCTCGAAAAAAGCGACTGCATAAGGTCTTTTGTTTTATAATACTATATTCAAATGGTAGGTTTTGTGGTATATAATGTTGAATAGAGATATTGAAAAATTAGGTAAAGCAGGTGTGACATGCAACAACAAAATCTTCAAATAATTTGGTACAAAAATTGCATAAAATGTGTTAAGAGAGAAGAAATTCGAAAGGTGGTGAATTTGTGGAGGATAAACTTAGAAAACTTATTGAATCGGAAGACAAGAAAAACCCCTATACTGATGAACAGTTGGCCGATATGCTTAGTATGCGAAGAGATGCGGTAACTACGCTGCGAAGCGAACTTAATATTCCGGATTCTAGGGAACGGCGCAAGCCTTATCTGGTGCGGGAGATAAAGGAGATACTATTAAAAAACAAAGATATATCCAACCGGCAGCTTACCAAAATCATTCAAGAACGAGGTTTTGAAGTATCAAGATTTCTTGTGTCTTCTACAAGAGAAGAAATTGAAAAAGAATCGGGTGATTTTGACAGGAAAGAAGAAATGAAGGAACAAGGTCAGGAGGAAAATTTTCAGAATACGCAAAAATCGCGATATCCTGAAGAATCAACAGCCTTTAAAAACATAGTGGGTTCTGAAGGCAGCTTAAAACCCCAGATTCAGCAGGCTAAGGCCGCAATTCTCTATCCGCCCCATGGGCTTCATACATTAATTTTAGGACCCAGCGGAGTAGGGAAAAGCAACTTGGCAGAGGCTATGTATGATTATGCGGTGGAGGTAGGCGTTCTTCCTGACGGTGCACCTTTTATCATTTTCAACTGCGCAGATTATGCGGAGAACCCCCAGCTTCTCTTATCCCAACTTTTCGGCCATGCGAAAGGCGCATATACCGGGGCGGTAGGTCCGAAGGAGGGTTTAGTGGAAAAAGCCGATGGTGGTATTTTGTTTTTGGATGAGGTCCACCGTCTTCCCCCTGAAGGCCAGGAGCTTCTTTATTACCTTATGGATAAAGGAAAATTTAGGCGGATGGGCGAAACTGAAGTTGAACGAAGCGCAAATGTGCTGATAATTGCAGCAACTACCGAAGATATTGAATCTGCTCTGCTTTTGACTTTTAGGCGAAGAATACCGATGATTATTGAACTTCCGCCGCTTTCGGAAAGATCTCTTGATGAAAGATACGAGATTATCAGAAATTTTTTTAGCCAGGAAGCAAACAGGATAGATGTTAGGATAAAGGTGACCCAAGAAGCACTGAGAGCTTTACTTCTATACGATTGCCCGGGAAATATCGGGCAGCTTAGAAGCGATATCCAGGTGGCATGCGCCAGAAGTTTTTTGACATATGTAGGCGACCAAAAAGACTATTTAAAAGTTGATTTAATTGATTTGCCGGCACATGTTCGAAGAGGACTCCTGAAAATAGAAAGCCGAAAGCCTGAAGTGGAGAGCTTTTTAAGAGGGGATTTACTGGTAGTGCCGGGCAAGATCGATATTAAGGCAGGGCCTAAAGACAATCTATATGAATTACCCCGCGAAATCTACCAATACATCGAGGAAAGATTTCAGGAACTTGAAAAGCAAGGTTTAAAACAGGATGTAATAAACAGGGTAATTGGCGGGGAGCTTGAGATAAAATTTCAGCAATTAATAAGACAGGTTGAAACCAGCCATCAAACCCTTGCAAAGCAGGATTTGGTAGGAATAGTCGGACAAAAAGTAGTAGATATGGCTGAGGAAATTACAAAAATTGCGGAAAAACGATTAGGCAAAGCTGATGAGCATTTGTTTTACTGTTTGGCTATTCATTTAAGCGCAACTCTTGAAAGAATTGAGATGGGAAAACCCATTGTAAATCCACAGCTTGAGAAAATTAGGAATGAATACAAACTGGAATACAGCATAGCCGAAGAAATGGTAAAGCGTGTAGAGATATTATCAGGATACAAACTGCCGCCTGACGAAATCGGATTTGTAGCAATGTATATCAGGACTGTTACAAAGCCTATGGATATGAAGAGAGGACGGGTAGGCGTGGTAGTTTTATCCCATGGCAGGGTGGCCCAAGGAATGGCTGATGTTGCCAACCGGCTTTTAGGTGTAAATCACGCAGTAGGTATAGAGATGTCTCTTGATGAAAAGCCTGAGTCAGCACTTGAGAGAACTATTGAAACGGTGAAAAAGGCGGATGAAGGAAAAGGCGTGCTTTTGCTGGTAGACATGGGATCTTTGATAACATTTGGAGAAATAATCACTAAAAGAACCGGAATTCCCACAAAAACAGTGGGTAGAGTGGATACAGTAATGGTTTTAGAGGCAACGCGCAGAGCGATTCTACCGGATGCTCAGCTGGACGAAATTGTTGAAATAATCGATAAAGACAAGACGGGGCTGGGGAGATTTGTGCCGCAAGATTCAGAGCCAAAAGAAAAAAGAGCTATTATAACGTTATGTATAACGGGAGAGGGAACTGCGGTAAGGATAAAAAGACTTATAGAAAAAATGCTGCCGGGTATTGAGGAAAAAGCGGAAATCATCCCTGTTGGCATAGCGGGAGATGAGGATGTTTTGGAGAAGATCAAAAAATTAAAATCAGAATATGATGTGGCTGCAATTGCTGGAAGCATAAACCCTCATGATAATTCAATACCGTTTATTTCGCTGGAAGAAATAGTGGATGGCAGTGCCGCGAAAAAATTACAAAATATTATTGGAGGCAATTTGCCGCTAAAAAATATACCGGCCGATGTTAAAATCCATTCTCCCCTTGCAGATGTTATACGCGAGGAACTTATTTTGGTGGAACCTGATTACAGCAGCAAGAATGAAGTTTTAGATGGCCTTGCTGATCTTCTCACAAAAGGCGGATATGTTAAAGATGGATTTCTCCTGGACATATACAAAAGGGAAATCATGGGACCGACCCTTATAGAAGGAAAATACGCCATTCCCCACGGAAACCCTGAAAACGTCATAAAGCCTGCCATAGCTATAGCAATATTAAAGGATCCTATAGATTGGTGGGAGAAAAATGCGGTAGATTTAGTTTTCATGCTGGCAGTAAATGAGGAGTCAAAGGAAATGGTTTTAGAGCTTTATGATTTATTCAAAAACCCCGACTTCATCGCAAAGCTAAGAAATTCAAAGACTCCAGCGGATGTAAAAGGCATAATGCTAGAACTTCTCCTATAAAAAACATAAACTTCCAAAATGTTGGCACGGAACTTGCGAGAATAGAAACCAGAAGTCCAATTGAAATTTCAGATTAAATATAATATAAGATTTATACGAGAACAAGAAATAGGAGGAAAATTATGCAGGAAGTAAAATTAATCGATCCATCGCTTATTATGCTAAACGTTGAAGCAACTGAAAAAGAAGAAGTAATAACATTAATGGCAAAAAAGCTTATTTCAGAAGGATATGTAAAAAGCAGTTATTTAAACGCTATTTTGCAAAGAGAAAAAGAATACCCCACAGGACTGCCAACTAATGGAGTAGGCGTAGCTATTCCACATACCGATATAGAACATGTAATAAAACCAGGAATTGCAGTTGCGACCTTAAAGAAGCCGGTAAGATTTAATGTAATGGGAAATCCAGACGAAGAAGTTGATGTAAAGCTTATTTTTATGCTAGCAATTACTGATCCAAACACCCAAATTAATTTACTTAAAAAATTAGTAGATATTTTTCAAAAAAAACGATTTTTGATTAAACTAATAAGCATTGAAAATAAAGAAGAATTTGCCAAAGAATTGAATTCTGCAATTAGTAATGCAACAGATGAGTTAAATAATAATATAAATTCTATATAGAGGTGGACTTATGAAAAGTAAAAAGATAGTAATTGCGTGTGGCACAGGGATAGCTACATCTACAGTAGTTGCTGAAAAAGTTGAAGAGGCATGTAGAAAGGAGGGAATTAAGGCAGATATATCGCAATGTAAAGTTACAGAATTAAACAGTTATTCTAATGGAGCAGATCTTATAATATCAACAACATTTGTAAGCGGTAATTATGATGTTCCTGTCATTAGTGGTTTGCCTTTTATAACAGGGGTAGGAGAAGAAGAAACTATAAAAAAAATTATAGACGAACTAAAAAAGTAAAAACACCTAAACCTAGACATGTTATTAATTGCAAAATATACAAATTAATTAGAAATGAAGGGAGAGTGTAAATTTGTCTATTATAAATGCAATATTAGATTTAGGCGCTGTTGTTATGCTACCGATATTAATTTTTATATTAAGCTTAATTTTTGGAGAAAAGCCAGGAAGGGCTTTGAGATCAGGCATCATAATCGGAATAGGTTTTATAGGCATAAATCTGGTAATTGGTTTACTGTCTAATAATCTTGGTCCTGCCGCTGAAGCATTAGTAAAGAACAGTGGACTTAAGTTAGATGTTATCGACGTGGGTTGGCCTGCTGCTGCGGCAATTGCTTTCGCATCAAAGGTTGGTGCATTTGTTATACCTATAGGACTTGTAGTCAATGTAATTATGTTAGTAACGAGAACTACAAAAACTGTTAATGTGGACTTGTGGAACTATTGGCATTTCGCATTTACCGGGGCTTTAGTTTCAGCAGCTACAAATAACTTAACACTCGGCATGATTGCAGCCGCTATAAATGCTGCTATAGTCTTGAAACTTGCAGATTGGACAGCGCCCATAGTCCAAGAATTTTACGGTTTACCAGGTATTTCATTGCCTCATGGATTTTCACTGGCATATGTTCCTGTTGCAATACCATTAAATAAAATTTTTGATAAAATCCCAGGTATTAATAAAATAGATATAAATCCAGATAGTATAAGTAAAAGATTTGGTGTGCTTGGCGAACCTATGATGGTTGGCCTGATTTTGGGAATTGTCTTAGGCCTAATCGCGAAATATGATATCAAGGATTCTTTAAATCTTGGCATGTCAATGGCAGGAGTTATGTTTTTGATGCCTAGAATGGTTCGCATACTTATGGAAGGTCTGATACCGGTATCTGAAGCAGCAAAGAAGTTTATGCAGAAAAGATTTGCAGGAAACGAATTCTATATAGGTTTGGATTCGGCTGTGGCTATAGGACATCCCGCAGCTATCGCAACGGCTCTAATATTAGTTCCGGTTACTATTTTATTAGCTTTAGTGGTCCCTGGAAACAGGGTTCTACCCTTCGGAGATCTTGCTACAATACCTTTTATGGTAGCTATGATAGCCCCAATATGCAGAGGCAATGTTTTTAGATCTGTTATAATCGGGACGTTAGTAATAGCTGTAGGATTATTGATAGCCACAAACGTATCTCCTCTCCATACTCAAGCAGCGATTGATGCAGCCTTCCAGTTCCCGGAAGGGGCGACTACAATTTCGAGTATATGTGATGGGGCTAACCCGCTAACATGGATTATTCTTAAAGTTATGCAATTATTTGGCTAGCCTTCGCTGATCTTAATCAACTATATGCAAATAAGGTCTTTAGTTAACTAAAGACCTTATTTGCATATAGTTGATTAATGTCTACAAAAAACTTATACTTAAATACTTTGGAAAACTAACATTTACAAGAATAACTTTATATTGATAAAGTACCGGATAAAACAAACGAATTTATTGATAAATGTTAGACAATTATTGACAAACCAAAAAATCTAAGTTAAACTACAATTGAACAAAAGATTATTATATGAACAAATGTTCAAAGCGGAGAGATAAAAATGGCGAGCAATGACAAGAGAATCCTGACAAAGGTAGCTCACATGTACTATGATGAGAGTATGACACAGCAAGAAATTGCGAATAAGTTAGGGATTTCACGTCCTTCTGTATCAAGATTGCTCAAAAGGGCAAGAGATGAAGGTATTGTAGAAATAAAAATTCGCTATGAAGGAAGTTATGCAAAGCTGGAAAATATATTGGAAAAAACTTTTGGGCTGCGGGAGGTTATAGTTACTCCGCCTGAAGAAGGAGAGGGGCTAAAGCACAGGTTAGCTGAGGCTACTGCAGAATACTTAGAAAGGACAATAAAAGAAGGGGATATTGTCGGTGTTTCGTGGGGTACTACGCTTGTTCATATTCCTAAATACATTAATACTAAAGTAAAAAATGTAACATTTGTGCCTCTAGTGGGCGGAGCAGGACAGACAAAATTAGATATACATTCAAATGCAATTGTTATAAATTTTGCCAGGGCTTTTGGAGGAAAAGGACGCCTTTTACATGCTCCGGTTACCGTCAGCAGCATTGAAGTAAGGGAATCTTTAGTATCTGACAGAAGTATAAAGCAAATTTTAGACCTTGCCGCAAAATCTACTATTGCAGTAGTAGGTATCGGTTCACCGACGGACCCGGAGTCAACCATAAGGCAAACCGGCTACTATAGTGAATCGGAGTTAAATCATCTGAAAGAGGCAGGGGCTGTATGCGATATTTCTTGGATATTCTTAGATAAAGAAGGAAATTTATGCCCAATAGAACTCAACGAACGAGTAATAGGAATATCTATAGAAGACCTAGATAAAATACCGACTGTGGTTGGAGTGGCAGGCGGAAAAGCAAAGCATGAAGCCGTCTTGGCAGCTGTTAAAGGACGCCACCTTGATATACTTGTTACAGATGAAGAAACTGCCGAATTTTTATTAAAAAATTCTGAGAGGATAGAAGTTTATGGGATTTGAAATAGCCATTGTCGTTTTTGCGCTTTGGATTGTGCAAGGAATTTTATCTTACTTTCAAATAAAAAACTTCAACGGCAAACTTGCAAAGTTTAAAAATTATCATAAATATGGCATTGGCCAGGTCAAAGGTTGGCTTGGGAAAGGCGCAATCGCTATTTTAGGGATCGATTCATACAACAATATTGTTGATGCAGAAATAATGTCAGGCATAAGCGTATTTGCAAGATTTCGGTCACTAGATCTTTTAAAAGGCAAGAATATACAAGAGATAGATTCAATACTTGACGGAATAGACAAACCTGTGAAAACCGCTATATTAAAAGCCGCAGAATCGGCGCAGCAGGTAAAAAAGTCGGAGAAGGAGGTTGAAAGCTCCATGTAATTATTAAATTATTTTTTTTATTAATAGAATAAAAAAATAGGAGGGAAATTGTAGATGGATGCATTAGCAAGTTTTGCACAAACCTTTATCGGGTTATTTCAAGAAGGCGGCAAACAATTTCTAGGTTTGGCAGGCGGAATTTTACCCACACTTATATGTTTAATGACGGCAATAAATGCTTTAATCAAATTTATAGGTCAAGAAAATATTGATAGAGTTGCACAATCTGCAGCAAAATACACTATTCTGCGCTATACTGTAATGCCGGTTATGGCTGTGTTTTTCTTGACAAATCCTATGGCTTATACTTTTGGAAGATTTTTACCTGAAAAGTATAAACCGGCATTTTATGATGCGGCTGTTTCCTTTGTACACCCGATAGTAGGATTATTTCCTCATGCAAATCCTGCGGAGCTTTTTGTCTACATGGGAATTGCCCAAGGCATTGAGCAGCTTGGATTACCTCTGGGACAACTGGCAATACGGTATTTTCTAGTTGGTGTAATAGTTATTTTTATAAGAGGTATCGTTACAGAAAGATTAACCCTAAGAATGATGAGACAAAGAGATCTTGCGATCTAATAGGGAGGGTGAAAAATGGGATATAGAGCAGTTAAAGTTGAAAAAGGACCCAGCGGTTGGGGAGGACCTTTGATAATAAAACCCGAAGAAGGCAAAGATAAAATAGTTTCGATTACCGGTGGCGGCATAGATGCAGTAACCCGTAAGATTGCAGAAATGACAGGCGGAACACCGGTTGATGGTTTCAAAACTTCTGTGCCGGATGATCAGATATGCTGCGTAGTTATTGATTGCGGAGGGACTGCAAGGTGCGGCGTTTATCCTAAAAAGCGAATTCCCACAATAAATTTGACTCCGGTTGGTCAGGTGGGACCACTGGCGAAATACATCGAGGCAGATATATATGTTTCCGGCGTAAAGCCTGAAAACATCCATTTTGTATCTGAAGAAGAGGCGGCAAGCTATATTGGATCAGAAGAAACAGCTAAAGGCTCAGAAACTCAAGATGTCAAAACCGCAAAAATTGAATATGAAAGAAAACCCGGTATTATCGAAAAAATCGGCAGAGGAATGGGCGGAGTCGTAGGTATATTTTATCAATCCGGACGCGAAACTATTGATCAAGTTATAAAGAATGTGCTTCCGTTTATAGCATTTGTGGCAACGCTAATAGGTATTATCTTAAAATCTGGTGTAGGTGATTGGATAGCAAATATAATTGCTCCCCTTGCTGGAACATTGCCGGGTCTTCTACTTATTTCAATAGTATGCGCAATACCTGTTTTATCGCCGCTTTTAGGACCGGGAGCTGTTATAGCTCAAGTCGTAGGTGTTTTGGTAGGTGTTGAAATTGGTAAGGGCAATATACCTCCACAATTTGCTTTACCTGCACTCTTTGCTATCAATCCGCAAGTAGGATGCGACTTTATTCCAGTGGGCCTAAGCCTTGGAGAAGCAAAACCTGAGACGGTGGAAATCGGTGTAGGTGCGATTCTTATTTCGAGACTAATAACAGGACCGATTGCTGTTCTAATAGCTTATCTTTTTAGTATCGGATTATATGCAGGTTAACATTTAAATTAAAGAAAAGCGCTGCCGCAATGGGCTATTGCGGCAGACGCATTTCGAACTGTATCCGAAGGAGTGGAAATATGACAAAGTACGAAGCTGCGATCATTGAAATAGGTGTAATGGTAGACGAACTGCTGCGCCAAGGAATACTTATATTGTTTGACAAAACAGCGCCGCCGGAGCTTCAAGAAATATCTGTTGTGCATACAGGTGCCAGTCTTGAAGAGGATGTTGAGGTTGGGGATTTGGTAGTTCTTGGAGATTTTTCATACAAAGTTACGGCTGTAGGAGAAATAGCAAATAGAAACTTAAGAAACATTGGTCACGCGTGTCTTAAATTCGATGGCAGAAACTTGCCTGAATTGCCGGGGGATATTCACCTACATGGAGATGAACTTCCTTTCTCTTTAAAAAAAGGAGACATAATAATTATTAAAGATGAGAAAAAATAGTATTTTTATTGCTATTTTATAAATTTATTGGGAGATGAAGATAGATATGTTAAATTTAAACACAAAACTTAAAGAGCTTGATGAGCAAGGAAAGAAGATAAAGGCCGGTATAGTAGGTGCAGGGCAGATGGGACGAGGTATGGTAAGCCAGATGTTTTGTATGAAAGGTATTTTGCCTGCGATAATTTCGGATATAGACATAGAAAGAGCAAAGAATGCATATCTTTTAGCAGGCATAAGCAGTGATGACATTGCAGTTGCAAATAAAGCTGTAGAAGCAGAGACTGCTATACAAAAGGGCAAATATGTAATAACAGAGGACTTTAACGTAATTACAAGCACGCTTCCTATCGATGTAGTTTTAGATCTTACCGGAGTGCCTGATGTTGGCGCGCGTATAGCCTTTGATTCTATTTATAACGGCAAAAATATAGTGATGCTTAATGTAGAAACCGATGTTACAGTAGGACCGCTACTTAAGAAGATGGCAGACAGTGCCGGCGTCGTATACACAGTATCAGCAGGCGATGAACCCGGAGCCGTAAAAGAACTTTATGATTTTGCAGATGCTATGGGCTTTAAGATACTTGTGGCAGGAAAAGGCAAAAACAATCCTTTAGACATCGAAGCTAATCCTGATACCGTTAGGGAAAAAGCTCAGGCAAGTAATATGAATCCCAAAATGCTTGCTTCCTTTGTCGATGGGACCAAAACTATGGTCGAAATGACATGTGTTTCAAACGCAACCGGTTTCGTACCAACAAAAAGAGGAATGATTGGACCTGAGTCTACAGTTAAAGAGCTTCCAAAGCTTTTAAGCTTAAAAGAGCAGGGAGGAATTCTAGACAGATATCAAGTGGTAGAATTTGTTAAAGGAATAGCCCCGGGAGTTTTTGTCATAATAACTACAGATCTTCCGGCGGTAAAAGAAGAAATGGCATATCTTTCTATGGGTGAAGGTCCTAACTATATTTTGTATAGACCATACCATCTTACAAGCATCGAAACACCTTTGTCTGCAGCAAGGGCTTGCATATATCACGAGCCAACAATAGTGCCAAAGGGAGCTCCGGTTTCTGAGACAGTAGCGGTAGCCAAGAAAGACTTGAAGGCGGGAGAATACCTTGATAGCATTGGAGGTTATACAGTATACGGAGTAATTGACACCTTTGAAAATGCCAAAAAAGATAACGCTCTTCCGATAGGATTGGTAAGCCCTAAAGTAAAAGTTAAAACTGATATTAAAAAAGGAGAAACCTTAACATATGATGCAGTAGAACTAGACGAGAATTCGTTTATCTTACAGTTGCGCAAATTACAAGATATGACTTTTTAGTTTGGTTTGAATCATGTAACACAAAATATTCCATAGAAACTGGTGTTAAGTATAAAAATAAAGAGCATTAGAATTTGTTAAAATTCTTGAGTCATTATCCAAAGGAGCTGGTTTAATGAATTTGACCAAGGATAAGAAGTTGTGGATGTATCAAAAGATGTGTGAAATAAGAAATTTTGAGTTGGAGGTGGATAGGCTTTTCAAGGCAAATCTTATATGGGGAACCTGCCATCTTTCGGTGGGAGAAGAGGCATCGGCGGTGGGATCAATAGCCGCCTTAGAAAAAGATGACATGATTACAAGCACCCATAGAGGCCATGGCCACTGCATAGCAAAAGGTGGCAAACTTCCTCAAATGTTTGCCGAACTTTTAGGAAAAGAGACAGGATACTGCAGGGGGCGCGGCGGTTCTATGCACATAGCGGACCTTACAATGGGGAACTTAGGTGCAAACGGGATAGTAGGCGGCGGCATACCAATAGCAACCGGTGCTGCCCTTGCTTCTAAATTGAGAAACGACGGAAAAGTGACGCTGTGCTTTTTTGGAGATGGAGCTACAAATCAGGGAGCATTTCATGAAGCAGTAAATTTTGGTGCAGTTAAAAAATTGCCGGTAGTATATCTTTGTGAAAACAATCTATATGGAATGTCTGTTCCTTTCGAAAAGGCAAGTGCTGCAAAGGACGTAGCAGACAGGGCAGCAGCATACAATATA
This sequence comes from Tepidanaerobacter sp. EBM-49, assembly GCF_001896645.1. Classification (NCBI taxonomy): domain Bacteria; kingdom Bacillati; phylum Bacillota; class Clostridia; order Thermosediminibacterales; family Tepidanaerobacteraceae; genus Tepidanaerobacter; species Tepidanaerobacter sp. EBM-49. The sequence goes on along the minus strand of NZ_MPPE01000022.1, from coordinate 14,396 downwards.
CCGGGCGTTATAGTCGACGGTAATGACGTAGAGGCGGTATACGAGGTGACAAAAGCAGCAGTAGAACGAGCAAGACAAGGTCAGGGCCCATCTATTATAGAAGCTAAAACCTATCGTTGGCTTGGGCATTCAAAAAGCGACCCGAGAGTTTACAGGACAAGAGAAGAAGAAGAGGCATGGAAACAAAAATGTCCCATAAAAAGATATAGACAGAAATTGATAAGCGAAGGCGTTGCTACAGAAGAAGAACTTGACCAAATCGAAAAATCAGTAGAAAAAGCTATTCAAGAAGCCTTAGAGTATGCAAAAAACAGTCCCGAGCCCAAAGTCGAAGAAATTATGGAAGGCGTATATGCATGAAAACAAGGAAAATGGAATCGGAGGCGATATAATTGGCTGAAAAACTTTATATTGAGGCCTTAAGAGAAGGGCTGCGGGAAGAACTTATAAGGGACAAAAATGTCTTTATTTTAGGAGAAGACGTAGGACTTTATGGCGGTGCATTCGGAGTTACCAAGGGGCTTTTTGAGGAATTTGGCGAAGACAGGATAATTGACACGCCTATATCTGAAGCTGCAATAGCCGGGGCTTCAGTAGGAGCGGCACTGTGCGGTATGCGGCCAGTAGCAGAGATTATGTTCTTTGACTTTTTCACAATCGCCATGGACCAACTAGTAAACCAAGGCGCAAAGATAAGGTACATGTTTGGCGGAAAAGCACAAGTGCCTATGGTTATTCGAGGACCTATGGGTTGTGGCACAGGAGCTGCTGCTCAGCACTCTCAAAGCTTTCCGGCTGTATTTGCCCATTTTCCCGGTCTAAAGGTGGTAATGCCATCAACGGCATATGACGCAAAAGGTTTGATAAAAGCTTCTATAAGAGATAATAATCCTGTGGTTTTTGCCGAACATAAATTACTTTATTGGACAAAAGGAGAGGTGCCGGAGGAAGATTACATCGTGCCGATAGGAAAGGCCGATATAAAACGACAGGGTAAAGACATTACCGTAGTTGCAGGTTCCATAATGGTGCAAAGAGCTTTAGAGGCCGCTAAGGAATTAGAAAAAGAAGGAATAGATATAGAAGTAGTAGATCCCAGAACTTTAAAACCCTTAGATCTTCCAACCATAGTAAATTCAGTCAAAAAAACCGGCAGGGTAATGATAGTTGAAGATGATCCCATATACTATGGCTGGGGAGCGGAAATAGCTGCTCAGATTGCAGGAAGCGAAGCATTTGACTACCTCGATGCGCCGATAAAGCGATTGGCGGGACTTGATATACCAATTCCCTATAATCCGAATCTTGAAAGACATGCAGTACCTCAAGTAGAAAACATTATCCAGGGCGTAAAAGAAGTGCTGGCGTAAAGGAGGATACCCATGGCTACCATAGTTACCATGCCAAAACTTGGCACTACAATGACCGAAGGGTCAATTACAAAATGGCTGAAAAAAGAAGGCGACCCTATTCAAGAAGGCGAGGTATATGCAGAAATTCAAACAGACAAAGTAAATATCGAAGATGAAGCACCGGCCTCTGGAATACTTAGAAAAATTCTCGTAAAAGAAGGAGAAATCGTTCATATCGGGGAGCCTATAGCCATAATAGCAGATAAAAACGAAGATATTTCCCAATACCTTAGCGGACAAAAGGAAAAAATCGAAGCAAAGGAAACGGAGCAGAAAACGCAAGAAGAAAAACCTTCCACTGAAGAGACCGGACCTTTGAGAAAAATTAAAGCATCTCCTGCAGCAAGAAGAATTGCGAAAGAAAACAACATAGATTTATCTAAACTGATAGGCACAGGTCCCGGAGGCAGGATAGTAGAAAAAGATGTAACGTCTTATATTGAAAGAACCAAATCTGAATCTGCTCCGCCTGAAAGAGAAGTAGAGCAAGCAAAGCAAATAGATAAGCAGCTTAAACCTGCTGAGTTTACTATAAAAAGAACAATTCCCGTAACAGGTATGAGAAAAATAATCGCAGAAAAAATGGCTGCCAGCAAAAAACTTGCACCTCACATTTATCTATCTTTAGATGCAGATATGACAAAAGTTATAGAACTTAGAGAAAAATTACTTCCGTCTTTTATAGAAAAGCACAATGTTAAACTCTCGTATAACGATATATTAATTAAAGCTGTGGCAGTGGCACTAAAGCAAAATCCGATAATAAATTCTAGTTTCACAGAAGAAGAGATAATTTTAAAAGAAGAAATAAATATAGGTCTTGCAGTAGCATTAGATGATGGTTTAATCGTTCCTGTAATCAAGAATGCCGACAGAAAAGGTCTGATAGAAATAGCAAAAGAAACTTCAGAACTTATCGCAAAGGCGAGGGATAGAAAATTACTGCCTGATGATTATTATGGAGGCACATTTACCATATCCAATCTGGGCATGTATGATATAGAAAACTTTAGCGCAATAATCAATCAACCTGAAACAGCCATACTTGCAGTAGGAAAGATGATGAAAAAACCGGTGGCAGCGGAAAACGATGAAATTGTCGTAAAACCCATGATGAACCTGACGCTTTCCTGTGATCATCGAGCGATAGACGGCGCAGCAGGAGCAAAATTCCTTCAGAACCTAAAGCAAATTCTTGAGGAACCTATTAATATGATACTTTAAAATTTAATTCTAATATTTAAAACTCACAGGTTAAATAATGAAACGCTTACCCAATCCCAATAAGGCAAATCTTTCTAAAGAGAGATGCTGCAGGGATTGGGTTTTTATTTGCAAGAGTTATTGTGCATAAAACTTAAGTATGATAAAATATGTATACAATACACAGAATACAACTTTAAGATCTTTTAAAGATTTTAAAAAGGAGAAGGATAATAAATGAGCGGATTTAGGATTGAGCATGATTTATTGGGAGACAAAGAAGTTCCAAAGGATGCTTATTACGGAATACAAACCCTGCGGGCCGTAGAAAACTTCAATATAACGGGGCATAAGCCTCATCCGGAACTGTTTTTAGCAGTTGCCATGGTTAAAAAAGCGGCGGCAATGGCGAATATGGAACTTGACCTTTTAGATGAAAGAAAAGGCAAGGCTATTATTTACGCTGCTGACGAAATACTAGCCGGAAAACTTGCCGACCAATTTGTGGTTGATGCAATTCAAGGCGGGGCAGGCACCTCTATAAACATGAATGTAAATGAAGTCATAGCTAACCGGGCAATCGAAATTTTAGGCGGCGAAAAAGGGGATTACACGATAATTTCACCAAATACAGATGTAAATATGTCGCAGTCGACAAATGATGTGTTTCCCACAGCTATACGCATTGCAACGATAAAACTTACAAAAAATCTTCTTGATGAAATAAAATTACTACAAAATGCCTTACTAAAAAAGGCTAAAGAATTAGATGATGTAGTAAAAATAGGCCGCACCCATCTGCAGGATGCTGTTCCTATTAGAATGGGGCAAGAATTCGAGGCATATTCAAGAGCAATCGGACGAGATGTAAATAGAATAAAAACTTCACTTAAAGCTCTTCATGAGATAAATTTAGGAGCAACTGCCGTAGGCACAGGTCTTAACGCAAAGGTGGAGTATATAGAGCTTGCTGTAAAATATCTTAAAGACATCTCAGGCCTTCCCTTAAAAAAGACAGAAAGCTTAGTTGACGCTACTCAAAATACAGATGCTCTGGCAGACTTTTCGTCGACGCTGAAGATATTAGCTTTGAATTTATCAAAAATCGCTAATGATTTACGCCTAATGGCTTCAGGGCCAAGAGCCGGTATTGCGGAAATCAAGCTTCCTCCGATGCAGCCGGGTTCTTCCATAATGCCAGGCAAAGTAAATCCCGTAATCCCTGAGGTTGTAAACCAAGTCGCATTTCAGGTAATGGGCAATGATCATACAATAAGCCTTGCAGCCGGTGCAGGCCAACTGGAGTTAAATGTAATGGAACCTGTCATCGTTTATAATCTGCTTCAATCTGTAGAGATTTTAACAAATGCTATAAGGACATTTAGAGAAAAATGTATAGTTGGAATAACAGCCAACAAGGAACACTGCAGGGAAATGGTAGAAAAAAGCATCGGCATAATAACAGCTTTACTTCCTCATATCGGATATGAAAAAGCATCGCAAATTGCAAAAGAGCTATCAGAAAGCGATGAAACAGTTCAGGAAATACTTTTGAGAAAAAAGATTTTACCCGAAGACATAATAGAAGAAATTCTCTCACCAAAGGCCATGACAGAACCCGGCATTTTATGTGAATAAAGAGTCTTGACTTGGCATAAACAATAGTATATATTTTATCTAAGCGTCTGGTGACCTTTTTCAATGCCTTAAAGCGAGCAGAGGATGGTGCAAGCTCTGCGGTATAAAAGGGTCTGGCAACAGAATGCTGTAGTTTAAAAACTTATAGTAAGTTCCAAAAAGTGGCAGGAGATTCCTGCAACTAGGGTGGAACCGTCCGGAAACAAAGGACCCCTAGACCATTAAAGTGGTTTAGGGGTTTTAGTATTTTAACTATTATTTAACGGGAGGAAATTTGTAATGATTAAGGATACTGAAAAAAATATGAACAAGATAGTTTCACTTTGTAAGAAGAGAGGATTCATTTTCCAAAGTTCGGCTATATACGGAGGGCTTGCCAATACTTGGGATTATGGACCACTAGGAACAGAACTTAAAAGAAATGTGAAGGATTTTTGGTGGAAAAAAGTAGTTCATGAAAGAGATGACGTAGTAGGTCTGGATAGTGCAATTTTGATGCACCCTAAGGTTTGGGAGGCCTCCGGCCATGTGGCAGGCTTTAATGATGCTTTAATAGATTGCAAGCAGTGCAAATCCAGATTTCGAGCGGATCATCTTATAGAAGATGCACTTGATATGCATGTTGAGGGTAAAAAAGTTGACGAACTTACAAAAATAATTCATGAAAACAACATAAAATGCCCAGTATGCGGCAGCGTAGCATGGACAGAAGCCAGGGTATTCAACTTAATGTTTAAAACATATCAAGGGGTTACAGAGGATTCAAGCTCGGTAGTTTACCTTCGTCCCGAAACAGCCCAAGGCATATTTGTAAACTTCAAAAATGTTTTGGACTCTTGCCGCATGAAACTGCCATTTGGCATTGCTCAGATAGGAAAATCATTTAGAAATGAAATAACACCGGGTAATTTTATCTTTAGAACAAGGGAATTTGAGCAGATGGAGTTGGAGTTTTTCGTAAAACCCGGAGATGACCAAGAATGGTTCGAATACTGGCGCAAGTTTACAATGGAATTTTTTACATTGCTCGGAGTGAGGAAGGAAAATCTGAGACTAAGAGATCACTCTCCTGAAGAACTTTCACATTATTCTAAAGCCACAACCGATCTTGAATATAAATTCCCCTTTGGTTGGGGTGAATTGTGGGGCGTTGCAAACAGAACCGATTATGACTTAACACGCCATATGGAATATTCAGGTAAATCTCTAACATATTTTGATCCTGTAGAAAATAAACAAATAGTTCCATATGTAATTGAGCCTTCAGTTGGAGTAGACAGAACAATTTTAGCTGTTTTGTGCGATGCATATGACGAAGAAGAAGTAGAAGGTGAAACTCGGGTAGTGCTTCACCTAAAGCCAAGTCTTGCACCTATCAAGTGCGCCGTGCTTCCGCTTTTAAGGAAAGAACCTTTAGAAGAACTCGCCTTGAAAATTTATCATGACCTAAAAAAACATTACAATGTTGAGTATGATAACACAGGCAGTATAGGTAAACGCTACCGCAGACAGGATGAAATCGGGACCCCCTTTGCTATTACCATAGACTTTGACAGCTTGGAAGATAATAAAGTTACAATAAGAGACAGAGATACCATGCAGCAGGACAGGGTAGAAATAGAAAAAGTGAAGGATTACTTAAAAGAAAAACTAAATCTTGAGCGGTGACCATAAATGAAACTCAGTATTACAATAGCAGAGTCAGCAGCTGAAAATGCGCCGATTGTTTTAAGAGGAAGCTATACCGAAAATATCCAAAAAGCGGCACAGATGGGATATGATGCGGTAGAAATCCATGTAAAAGACCCAAATACGTTAGATATCAAGGAGATACAAAAGACATGTGATAAAAACAATATTGCAGTTTCTACTATCGGAACAGGTATGGGTTATGGGATCGATGGATTAAGTTTTACAGATCCGGATGATGACATTAGAGATAAAGCTATAAGAAGGATATTTGATCATATTTGTGCTGCAAAAAAGCTTAACGCAAAGGTAATAATAGGTTCAATGAGAGGTACTATTATAGATACAAATGACCGCAAAAAATACAAAAATTATGCTTTTGAATGTTTCGATAAGGTAATTAATTTTGCAGAAAAAAACAATGTCACTATCTTAAATGAGGCAATAAATAGGTACGAAACAAATTTCATTAACAATGTTGAAGAAAGCCTGGAGTTTATCAAAAAAATAAATTCACCGCATCTTAAAATACATCTAGACACGTTTCATATGAATATAGAAGAACCCGATATGGGAAAAAGCATACTTAAAGCAAGAGAATTCTTAGGACATTTTCATTTTGCCGACAGCGATAGATGGTATCCCGGCCATGGCCATATTGACTTTAGAAGTATCATCAGAGCATTAAAAGATATAAAGTATGATGGTTTCATAGCTTTTGAATGTCTGCCATTTCCTACGCCTGATGTGGCTGCAGAAAAATCAATAAAAAACATCAAACCTTTATTATAAGCAAATTTAAAGCTTATTTTGTATGTCTGGAATGGGCGTCATTCTAAGCGGGAACAGCAGAAAAAGTGCGATTAGAATTAGATTTATTGCGAAAAATTAGTAGAGAAATACGATAGAAGGCTACTTATAGTTAAGTAGCCTTCTATACATATAGAAACCCACTAATCACTCAAATACTTTTAAAGGTGCCAGGGCTTCCTGGATTTCCTTTTTGATTTTCTCCAAACCCTCAGGTGTTTTTGATTCACATCTTACTATAAGCTCGGGGCCGGTGTTTGAACTTCTAACAAGTCCCCAGCCGTCAGGAAAAACTATTCTTGCTCCGTCTACATCGATTATGGGGTATTTGTCTTTGAAGAAGTTTTTTACGGCCTCCACTTTACCCAACTTTTCTTCATCAGGACACGGGACCCGAATTTCCGGTGTGGAATAGTATTTAGGAACATCAGCCAGCAGCTCAGAAAGTTTTTTGTCGGTGTTGGATAAAATCCTCAGCAGTCTTGCTGCGGCATAAAATGCATCGTCAAAACCATAGTATTCATCTGCAAAAAACATATGCCCGGACATTTCGCCGGTAAATATAGCTCCAACTTCCCGCATTTTTGCCTTTATCAGTGAATGACCTGTTTTATAGAACATAGGCTTGCCACCTAGTTTTTTTATTTCATCTACCAAAGCTTGAGAACATTTTACCTCTACAATTGCTATGGCACCGGGGTATTTTGGCATTATCTCCCGCCAAAATAATACCATCAGCATATCGCCGTAAATTATATTTCCCTTATCATCTACAACGCCGATTCTGTCACCGTCGCCGTCGAATCCAATACCTACATCCAGTTTTTCTTTCAAAACTAATTCTTTAAGATCTGCTAAATTTTCGGGTTTAACCGGATCGGGAAAGTGATTTGGAAAAGTAGGATCAGATTCGCAGTATAAAGGATATACATCGACACCTAAACGAGTAAAAAGCTTTTCAGCAAAAAGAGATGCAGTGCCGTTTCCACAATCTATGCCGACCCTTAGACTTTTTGAAAGCTTTACTTTTTCACAAATCATATTTATGTAATCTTCGCAAGGATTTTTGCAGCTCAAAGAGCCGTTTCCTGAAATAAAGTCATCCTTTTCCATCATTACCCTAAGCCTTTGAATATCATCTCCATAAAGCGTCGCCGGGCCGTATGCCACCTTAAAGCCATTAAACTCCGGAGGGTTATGACTTGCAGTTACCATAATACCCGGATTTATATCATAATGCACACGCGCAAAATAAAATATTGGAGTCGTAACCGTCCCTATGTCTACCACATCGCATCCTGAAGAAAGCAGCCCTTCGATGACAGCTTTTTTGAGTGCCGGCGAAGATTCTCGGTTATCACATCCCACAATTGCGCAGTGATGGCCTCCTCTTTGCGCAAATGTTCCAAAGGCCCGGCCCAGCCCCCTTGCAAATTCTTCATCCAGTTCCTTTCCTACAATACCTCTGATATCGTACTGCCGGAATACATATGGATTCAGCTTCATAATATTGCCCCCTTAACCCTAAACCATACTTGTGTCTAAAGTTGTTATAATCTTTTTGTAATATAAATTATAACATATTCCTATTGATTATTCCAAATTGTTATGTTAATATTCCTTTAACGATTTAATATACTAAAGGATGTGCAGCAATGCCAAGATATTTCAGAAAACCGGCAGGGGTAAAAGATTACTTGCCTCCCCAAGTCCGCAAAAAAAATCGCATCGAAAGCGCAGCTGCTGAAATTTTAAACAGTTGGGGTTATGAAGAGATAACAGCACCTTCTTTTGAATACTTAGAGACATTTGCGCGGAGCGGTCAGCATGGCTTTGCCGAAAAGGTGTTTAAATTTTTTGACAGACAAGGCAGCGTTATGGCGCTAAGACCGGATATTACCACATCTATTGCAAGAATGGTGGCAACTCATTACAGCGATCACAACTTGCCTTTAAGATTTTGCTATATGTCTAACGTTTTTAGATTCCAGGAGATGCAAAAAGGAAAAGACCAGGAGTTCTATCAAATAGGCGCTGAGCTAATAGGTATCCCGGGTATTGAGGCTGATATTGAAATTATACTTCTTGCATCTTCAATCTTAGAGAAAGCCGGAATAAGTGACTTTATTATAAATGTTGGGCACACGAAGTTTTTAGAAGGCCTTTTAGATGAAGTAGAAGGAGACTCTTCTTTAAAAGATAATATAGCATGGGCGATTAAAAATAAAAATTTTGTTCTGTTAAAAGAACTAGTTGAATCTAATGAGCTTGAGACCTCGGTGAAGGAAATATTTTTATCTCTTCCGTATTTCTATGGAGGCCCAAAAATATTGCAGGAGATTAGAAAGTTTTCTCTTAATGATAAATGTAAAATGGCAATATATGAGCTTGAGGAGCTTTGGAAGATAGTAAGAAAATTTGACAACATAAGCATAACCTTTGACCCGGGGCTTGCCCGAGGAATGGATTACTATACCGGAATAGTGTTTGAAATATATTCACCGGAAGCCGGATTTCCATTAGGGGGAGGCGGCAGGTACGACAATCTTTTGGACAAGTTTAACGGCTCAAGGCCTGCTACTGGTTTTGCCCTTTCAGAAAACAGTATTCTTACTATAATTGACAAAAAAGTTGAAGATGATTATAGACCTTTCTATCTTTTCTATATGCCGGAAAAATTTGCCGATGCCCTAAATAAAGCAGAAGAAATGAGAAATCAGGGCATGATAGTTAAAATGGTCTCTGTAGAAAAAGATCACTGAAATATTAATTTAGCAAGGAGAGTTTTCTTTGGAACTACTTAAAATCGCATTTTCAAAAGGGAGAATTTTAGAAGAAAGCCTGGAGCTCTTTAAAAAGATACAAATGAACTTAGAGGAGATTAGCGAAAGCTCGCGGCGGCTGTTTTTTGATTTTGAAGATTATGGGTTAAGGATAATCTTAGCAAAACCGTCAGATGTTTCTACGTATGTAGAACACGGCGTAGCCGACGTGGGAATTGCCGGCAAAGACATACTATTGGAAAACAAAAATGAGGTATTCGAGCTCCTAGATTTAAATATAGGAAAGTGCCGGATGGTAGTAGCAGCTCCGTCCGATATGCCAGAAGGTGCGCCGATTTACCGAGTTGCCACAAGCTACCCGAACATAGCAGAAGAACATTTTATAAAGCAAGGATTTCCGGTAGAAATAATAAAGCTTCACGGTTCTGTTGAGCTTGGACCGATATTAGGACTTTCTGACGCTATTGTGGATATTGTTTCAACAGGGGTGACACTTAAAAAAAATAATTTGAAAATAGTTGAGGAAATATGTCCGATAAGCAGCAGACTTATTGCAAATCAGGTTAGCTTTAGGATAAAATCTGATATGATATTGAGCTTAATGGAGAAATTGAACAAGATTGCATGATTTTACAGTAGAATATTAGTCTTCAAAGGTGTATAATTATGCAATATGGAAACTGTTAAGGAGGAGATTACTATTACAGCACAAATTACGCGTTTTGTGCGCGAAGATATATTAAATCTTGTTCCGTATATGCCGTCAAATGAACCCTGCAAGATAAAACTTGATGCAAATGAAAGCCCATATGACGTGCCTCTTGAAATAAAAGAACGGATATGGAAAAGGCTTATGGATGAGCACTTTAATTACTATTATGATCCCACCTGTGACGAAGTCAGAGAAAACCTTTTAAAATATACAGGTGCAAAGTTTGACCAAATATTTGTAGGCAGTGGTGGCGATGAGGTAATCTATGACATAATTATGGCCTTTGCAGGCCCCGGTCGCGATGTTATAATTCCATTTCCTACATTTTCAAGCTATGAAATCTTTTCAACAATTGCCGGATCCAATGTCATCAAAGTTCCCCTATTAAAAAAACAAGAAAAGGGTAAATGCTTTTGGGATATCCCAATTGATGATATAAAAAAGCATTTCACAAAAGATAAACCTCAATTGATGTTTTTATGTCATCCCAACAACCCGACCGGTGATTATTTCGATGACGACAAATTAGAAGACCTGATAAGAGATTTTAACGGAATCGTGGCAATAGACGAAGCCTATTTTGAATTTGGGGGCAAGACATTTGCCGACAGTATTTCAAAATACCCAAACATCATAGTCATTCGTACGTTCTCCAAGATATTTTCCTTGGCAGGGCTGCGAGTAGGATACGCTATAGGCCATGAGGATGCGATAGCTCAGCTGTTTAAGGTAAAAATGCCTTACAATGTCAGTCTTTTTTCGCAAATTGCAGCAGTAGAAATGTTAAGGCAAACCGATTGGCTTAAAAAAGTGCAGCAAGAATTTATAAAAGAAAGAGAGCGGCTGCAAAATGGCTTAGAAAAGATTGACGGTGTAACGGTATATCCGAGTTCTGCAAACTTTTTCTTATGTGAGCTTAAAAAGCCGAAAGATATGGTATATGAGGAACTACTAAAGAAAGGCATACTTACTCGCCGCTTTGGCGATGATGTGCTTAAAGATTGTTTGCGCTTTTGCATAGGCACCCCTGAGCAAAATGATTTGCTTTTAGCATCCTTGAAAGAAATAATGAGCTCTAAGTAAAAAGGTGGGTTTTAGATGCGAATTGCTGAAAGTATAAGAAATACAAAGGAAACACAAATAAAACTTAAGATAAACTTAGACGGAGAAGGAAAAAGCTCCATTCAAACACCAGCCTTTTTTCTAAATCACATGCTGACGCTTTTTTCACGTCATTCCCTTTTTGACTTGGATATTGAAGCTAAAGGCGATGTGGAAGTAGATTTTCATCACATAACAGAAGATATTGGAATAGTGTTGGGAGAGACTTTTGCTAAAGCATTAGGGAAAAAAGAAGGCATTGGCCGATATGGAAGCTTTTATGTGCCCATGGATGAAGCCCTGGCTTTTTGTGCTGTGGATATTAGCGGCAGGCCGTTTTTATTTTTTAATGCAGATTTTAGCAAAGATAAAGTAGGAGATTTTGATGTGGAGCTTGTAGAGGAGTTTTTCAGAGCTTTTGCAAGTAGTGCCTGTGTCACCCTTCATTTAGATGCGATAAGAGGCCAAAACACCCATCACATAATCGAAGCCCTTTTTAAGGCATTTGGCAGAGCATTGAAAGATGCAGTGCGTGTCGATCCAAGAGAAAAGGGAGTCCCGTCTACTAAGGGCGTCCTTTAAAAAACCGTGAATTTTGCGAGGTGAACCGATGAACATATACCCGGCCGTAGATATTATGGGAGGCAAGTGCGTAAGACTTGCCCAAGGTGATTTTTCAAAGGAAACCGTTTATTTCGAGAATCCCGTTGATGCTGCAAAGCACTGGCAAAGCCAAGGAGCGCAGTGGATTCATATAGTAGACTTAGATGGTGCAAAAACCGCTTGTCCTGTTAATTTTGATATAATAGAAAAAATACGCAAAGATGTTTGCATAAATATTCAACTTGGCGGCGGCATAAGACATAAAGAAACAGTTGAAAGATATTTAAACCTTGGAATAAACCGCCTGGTTTTCGGGACCTCAGCCGTTAATAATCTAAAGCTTATAGAAGAAACTATATCAGAATCTGGGCCTGATAAAGTGGCAGTTGGCATCGATGCGCGAGGCGATGAAGTAGCTGTTGAAGGCTGGATAAAGGATTCCGGCATAAAGGTGGAAGAATTACTTAAAACCCTTAAAAATATTGGTGTAAAAACCATTATTTATACTGATATTTCCAGAGATGGCATGATGCGGGGGCCAAATATTGCGGCCATCGAAAAAATTTTGGACTTTGGTGGTTTTTCTGTAATTGCCTCCGGAGGTATTTCCTCTATAAAAGATTTAGAAAAGCTTGCAAAATTAGAGGGGCATGGCCTGGATGGGGCGATTATAGGAAGAGCCCTGTATGATGGCACCCTGGATTTAAAGTCAGTATTAAAGAAGTTTTATTTTAAAAAGGGAGTGTGCCAAAATGAGTAAGAAAAAAATCATTGCCTGCCTTGATATGAAAGATGGAAGAGTAGTAAAAGGTATCAATTTTGAAAATGTGGAGGATATGGGAGACCCTGTAGAAATGGCGGCCTTTTATGATAAAGAAGGTGCCGATGAAATAGTATTTTTGGATATATCGGCAACAGTGGAAGGCAGAAAAACCATGGTTGATTTGGCAAGGAAAGTTGCAGAGAAAGTAAATGTGCCCTTTACAGTAGGCGGTGGGATATCTACACTAGAAGATATTGAAAAATTACTGGAAGCAGGAGTTACAAAGGTTTCTATAGGAACTGCAGCAGTTAGGAATCCTCAACTTATAAGTGAAAGCGCTAAGAAATTTGGAAGTGAACATATCGTTTTGGCATGTGACGCAAAAAAGAATAATGGAGGCTGGGAAGTTTACATATATGGAGGAAAAGAGCCAACAGGGCTTGATGCAGTCGAGTGGTGCAAAAAAGCTGCAGAACTTGGAGCCGGAGAAATTCTTCTTACAAGCATAGATGCAGACGGTGCTCAAAATGGTTATGACATACCACTGACTCGGGCAGTGGCAGAGGCAGTAAACGTGCCGGTCGTAGCTTCCGGAGGGGCCGGGAAGCTGGAGCATTTTAAAGATGTGTTAGTAGAGGGTAAAGCGGCAGGAGCTTTAGGGGCATCAGTTTTTCATAAAGGCATTCTAAAGATTAGCGAAATCAAAGAATATTTAAGGTCTCAAGGAGTAGATGTGTAGAAATGATCGATATAAAGTACGGCGAGAATGGTCTTGTGCCTGCGATAGTCCAGGATTACAAAACAAAAGAAGTGCTGATGCTGGCATACATGAATGAGGAATCGCTTAAGAAAACTTTAGAAACCAGAACGGCCTGGTTTTACAGCCGCAAGAGAAAAAGCCTTTGGCAAAAAGGCGAGACCAGCGGTAATTTTCTCTATGTAAAAAGTATTTTTTATGACTGCGACGAGGATGCTCTTCTTCTAAAAGTAGATGCTGCCGGACCAGCCTGTCATACAGGAAATGTTTCTTGCTTTTACCGGAGCTTAAAGGATGCAAAAGAAGCTGAAGAAACTGAAGAAGAAAACTCTTCCGGCACGCTGGAATTCTTAGATGAGCTTGCCGAAATAATAGACTCGAGATTTTCCGAAAAGCCTGAGGCATCTTATGTAGCGAAGCTTTACAAAGGCGGCAGAGAGAGAATATTAAAAAAGGTAGGGGAAGAGGCAGCAGAGGTAATTATAGCTTCTATGAGTCAAAAGAAAGATGATATAGTATATGAATCAGCCGACTTAATTTTTCACTTGCTTGTTGCACTGCGCTATGACGGGATATCATTAGAAGAAATTGCAGATGAGCTTGATAAGCGGCACAAGCAGCGTTCTTGACAAAAAGCCTAAAAATTTGTATAATAAAAACAGTCGACGAAGCTTACAAGGCTGATGGTTTCAGAAATACAGGAGATATAGTAGATAAACATAGCAAGCGAGAGATACAACTCGCAAGAAAGAAAAAACATTTAATAATCACTGTTCCTGGTTTTTGACACCAAATTGATTCTCAGGTATACTAAATATTGTCTTTAGGGCGGATAGCTCAGCTGGGAGAGCACGTGCCTTACACGCACGGGGTCACAGGTTCGAGCCCTGTTTCGCCCACCAAATATGCGGCCCAGTAGTTCAGT
>NZ_MPPE01000010.1:0-52979 GCF_001896645.1 Tepidanaerobacter sp. EBM-49 | reverse complement strand
TGCCTAACATCATAATTCCTGAAATCAAAAGGAAAATCCCAAAGAGAGACGATAAAAAGCCTTCGTTAATTTGGCTTGCAAACATGGCACCCAGTTGGGCTCCGACAATCGATGAAACAGCAATCCATGCTCCTGCTCTAAGGTCTACATTTCCATTTTTAAAATAATTGTATGATACGGTAAGAGAAGCGATAACATCTACAAATAGGCTCGTCCCAATTGCGGCATGCGTGTTAACATGAAAAAGCATCGTCAAAGCCGGCACAATCACCATGACGCCGCTTGCGCCTATGAGACTTGTAATAATTCCTGTAATTATACCAACAACTATAGCAAAGAAATAAGACACCATACTCGAAAATGACATCTCCTTTATTCTGATAAGTTTTATAAATGAGGTAAAAAAATTCTATAACTTGATTTTCAAGATGTCAAGATTTAAAAACATTTTTAGATAATCATTAAAAAATTCAAGTCTTTTATTAAATTACCCCCATAGGCAATATAGCGCTTATGGGGGTAATTTAATTATTTATTGATTTTAAAGCTTGCTATGTTTCTTAAATAATCTTTGCAATTGCATAAGCTTCTTGCACTGCATCTATAAACTTTCTCGGGCTTATGCAGTCGCCTATAGCATATATTTCTTCCGTTTCATCTTTTAGGCTCTCATAAAGCTTGTTGTCAGATGTCAAGCCAGTAGCAATTATCACTGTGTCAGCATTTATAGTTTGAGTTTCTCCTTTTTCATTCTCTACGATGATTCCTTCCGGTATAATTTCTTTTAATTTCAGGCCTGTCCTACTGTTAATTTGTTCTTCTTGCAATTTCTCTAAAAGTGATAGTCTTGCAAGGTAAATAACGTCTTGGGCCACTTCAGGCAGCATATCCACTAAAGTAATATCTTTCTTGCCTTGTTCTTTAAGAAACAGCGCTGTCTCACATCCTACTAGCCCCGCGCCTACAATGACAATTTTGTCTCCTACTTCTTCATCCTTATAATTTACTAAAAGATTTGTTGCAAGCTTTACATTGCTCCTATCAATTCCAGGCACTGCCGGAACATATGGCGCCGACCCTGTGCATACTACTACCGCATCAGGTCTCACAGATGACACGAATTCGGGTGTAACTTCTGTATTTAATCTTATATCTACATTTGGATTTTCTTCTACTTGTTTTTTGAGCCATCTTAAATAAGCTGCTGTTTCTTTTTTGTATGCGGGAACTGCTGCTTTTATCAAATGGCCGCCTAGTTCACCGCTTTTTTCAGCAAGAATCACGCTGTGTCCTCTTTCAGCCAAGAACTTAGCCACTGTCATTCCTGCAGGACCGGCTCCGGCTACAAGAACTTGCTTTGGTTCCTTTGTTTTCGGAAGAGGCCCTTCGAATTCGCGCCCAAATTGTGGGTTAACGCTGCAAGCAGAGGATTTAGAGAAAAATACTCGATTTATACACTGAACGCAGCGAATGCAGGGAAGAATATCTTCTTCTTGTCCGGCTTTGGCTTTTCTTGGCCAGTATGGATCTGTTACAAATTGGCGAGCTATTCCTACAAAATCTGTTTTACCTTCTTCTAAGAGCTTTTCGCAGTATGCAGCATTCGGCAGTTTTCCATCTACAATAATAGGGATATTTACTGCCTTCTTTACCTCATATGCATAATCCACGGCAATTCCATCTTTAACATAAGGTGTTGGAATAAGAAGGCTCATTGCATCATAGGAACCTCGTCTAAGATGTAGCGCACCAATGTTCAGTGGCTCAAGCCTTTTAGCGATTTCAATTGTTTCTTCCAGTTCTCTTCCCCCGGCAAATCCATGATCTAGAGCTATCCCAACAATAAGTGGAAAATCATCTCCAACATTTGCACGTACACTTTCAATACATTCTAGTAGAAATCTCATGCGATTTTCAAGGCTTCCACCGTATTCGTCTTGTCTATGGTTCCAGCAAGATGAGAGGAACTGATCTCCTAAATACGCCAGAAAATGAACATAAATTGCATCAAATCCTGCCGCTTTAGCAAGACCTGCAGCTTTTCCGTAGGATTTAACAAGCTGTTTAATTTCATCTTTTGTCAGTTCCCTTGTTTTTACGTCAGGCATTGTTAGAAGTGGTATTTCCGAAGGGCCTACCGGCCTCTTATCAGGAAGAGGTTCATCTGCTATGCGGCCTGTCCCCGGTGAAAGTTCAATTGCTATTTTTGTTCCATATTTATGAACAGTTTCAGTAAGGTCGGTAAAATATTTTATTTCTGCGGCAGAATCAAATATGGGATAACCAAAAGTTTTCGGATAAGGATCGATATCTTTCTCAGCTTTTATATGCGCGGTAATTATTAAACCTGCCCCACCTTTGGCTCTTTCTTCATAATACTTAACAAATCTATCAGTGTACTTATCACATACAGTAAAATTAGCATGTAAAGGTGAAAGAACAATACGGTTCTTCAAAGTCATAGATCCAATATTTGCCGGTTCAAAAAGTTTTGGATACTTCATGATAAGACCTCCTTATAATCTTTTCATTGGCCTTTAAAACTTGAATCTGTTTAAACCATGAAGTCCGAACTAAACCTTTAAATCTTTGCGCTATTTTTCGTTAGTTTTACATCACCCCTTTTTGTAAGTTTTATAACACAAAAAGCCCTACATTGTCTGATTACATGGGATTTACCGCAAATAATAGACTTTTGGGCTTTTATAGTTTGTATAAATCTGAGCATTTTTCGTTTTATTAAGTTGATAATAAAAAGATAATCCAAATATTTGACTAAACAGATGAGTCCGTGCTTGATTCAAGATTTTCTACAAGATAAGCTTCCATGATATCTGATTCGCTTACTGTAATTTGGCTAATATTAAAATCTTCCATGATTGATTTGGCTATTAAAACTCCTGCTGTAATAATATCGGCTCTCTGCGGCATAAGGCCTTTAACCTTTAGTCTTTCTTCTGATGTTTTAAAAAGCAACTTTAAAAATATGTCATCAATAGTCTGCTTATTTAACACATATCCATGAACTTTATTAGAGTCGTAAACCTCCAGTTCTTGCGCGACAGCGGCAAGGGTTGTTAAGGTTCCGCCTACTCCAATAACAGTTACTTTTTTGCTTTCTTGAACTTTCTTAAAATAATTGGCAAAATCCTTTATCATCAGGTCAATTTGTTTGCGAGCTTGGGCAATTTCGTTAAAAGCAGGCGGATCTGACTTTATATACTTCTGTGTCCATCTGACTGCTCCGATAGGCAAGCTCTTGGCTTTTTCTATCTTTTCATCGTCGCCTAAAACAAATTCCGTTGAGTTTCCGCCTATATCTATTACCAAAGAAACTCCAATTGTTTTAAGTCCTAGCCTTGCTCCAAAAAACGACAAGAGAGCTTCCCGCTCTCCTGAAAGAATTTCTACATTAATTCCTATTTCTTTTGCCTTTTCTAAAAGTGCGCTGCTATTAGATGCTTCTCTGAGAGCGCTTGTCCCAAAAGCAAAAATCCTTTCACTTCCGAGGGATTTTGCCTTATTTCGAAAATTTACAAGGGCTGAGACAGTATCGCTTATTGACTTTTCATCAAGTATATTGTTTTGATTTACTCCTCGGCCAAGACGCGTAGTTATGAGATCTCTTGCCATAGGAATAACCTCGCCCTTGGAAGAGATATCCGCCACCAGCAATCTTATTGAATTAGAGCCCAGGTCTATCACTGCAGCCCTCATAAATTAATTCCTTCCCAAATAAAATATAATCTTGATAAGTCCTGCAAACCATCATCGTTTATAAAAGCGGATGGTTTTCTGTTTCATTCAAATTACAATACTTTTCTTTTTCCATATGACCCTGAGCCGCGCTTGGATTCATTATTTTTCTTAATGTCCAGCAATCTTTCTTCGCTATCCTTTAAGAACTTAGATAATTTGTCTTCAAAGCTAAGCTCTTCTTGTTTGGGCTTTCTGTGGCTATTGTTGGAACTTTCCTTTGTTTTACGGATTGAAAGGCTGATTTTACCGTCTGGTGAAATCGAGATGACTTTAACTTTTACGACGTCGTTTTGCTTAAGAAAATCATTGACATCCTTCACAAAGCTATCTGCCACCTCAGAGATATGAACAAGTCCCGTCACTCCATCTGAAAGTTCAACAAAAGCTCCAAACTTGGTAATTCCTGTTACTTTTCCTTCTACAATTTGGCCTACCTCAACAGGCATACTTAAAAAATTCCTCCTTTAGAATCTTCCTTCAATTATTTATTATACTTAAAGTTTGTAGATTCGTCAATAAACGAACCCATTATTTTAAAGTTTTAATGCCTTTATATATGTATTCTCCGGGTTTTACCAAACCCAATTCGTCTCGTGCAACCTTTTCAATGTATTCATCGGTTTGAAGGAGGTTTATTTCATTTTGAAGCTGCGTTTTTTGATTCATCGCTTCCTCAACTCTGGCTTTGAGTTGCTTTTCTTCCTTTGCAAGGCTTATCATCTTAAACTGTTGCATTACAAGAGTAGACAATATGTAAGCTACAAAGAGCAAAAGCAGTAAATGCCGCATTTTAAACTTATTTTTGCCTCTCATTTCAACCAAACCTTCCGATTATTTTGTTATATAGTAGATTTCGATGTTTTTTTGCAAAGTCCTTCAAGTAAGCAATAATTAATTTAAATCGACTATCGGCTGCTTTCATATACAAAAACAGGCCTTTTCAGACCTGCTTTTGAGAGGATTACTCTCTACTTATTAATATTATCTTTTAAGGCTTTGCCCGGCTTGAAGGCTGGAACGCTTGCCGCGGGGATGTCTATCTCTTCGCCCGTTTGAGGATTGCGGCCTTTTCTTGCGCTCCTCTCTCTAACTTCAAATGTTCCGAATCCTACCAACTGGACTTTGTCGCCTTTCGCGAGAGCTTCTTCAACTGCTTCAATGAAAGCATTGAGAGCTTTTTCAGAATCCTTTTTCGTCAGACCGCTTTTTTCGGCCATCATAGAAATTAATTCAGCTTTGTTCACAAGATTCCCTCCTTGATGTTAATTAATTACATATTGGATATTCTTCATAAAATGCCAAAATCCTTCTTTTTAAAGGCATTTTACAATTTTTTTTCTTGTTTTTTGCTTTTTTCCCAAAGCGCATCCATTTCCTGTAAATTCATATCAGATAAGGTTTTGTCAGATCTTGCCGCCTCTGCCTCTAAAAACTTAAATCTTTTAATAAATTTTTTCACTGCATAATCCAATGCAAGTTCCGGCTCAACCTTTAAAAATCTCGCCACATTTATGCAAGCAAAAAGCAGGTCCCCAAATTCTTCCTCTATTTTTTCCTGATTTTTTGTAGCATATGCTTCTTTAAGTTCATCCAATTCTTCATATACTTTATCAAAGGCTCCGCTAATATCGTCCCAGTCAAAGCCAATTCTTGCAGCCTTTTCCTGGACTTTATAAGCCTTCATTAAAGCAGGCAGCGCTTTAGGCAGCTGCATCATGCTTTCGGATTCGGTTTTCATATCTTTTTCTTCACGCTTGATTTCTTCCCAATTTTTCAGGACTTCATCTGTTCCTTCCACTGTAATGTTTCCGAATATATGAGGATGACGCCTAATCATTTTTTCGCACACTGTTTCGATTACATCACCTATCTCAAAACTGCCTCGTTCTTCTGCAAGACGGCTGTGAAATACCACTTGCAGTAGTAAATCTCCAAGCTCCTCTTTAAGATCTTCTTCATTTTTCCTATCAATGGCATCGATTACTTCATATGCCTCTTCAATAAGAAAAGGTTTTAAGGTTTCATGGGTCTGGGATTTATCCCATGGACAGCCCGGTTCTCCTCTAAGCTGTGCCATTATGTAAACCAAATCATCTAGACTTCTCAGGCTTTGTTTAGACATCTTCATTTACCCCCTCAGTAATCCAAATTTGTTAAAAAACGCTATTATTCGCTGATTGCCCGGTAAAAACTCCAAATCAGATTTCTTTATGCCCCCCACAGCAATCAAGGCCAATCCATAAATTGCAGCCCCTAACACTATCGCCACAAGTGTCGCCTTATTTTGAGAGAGACCTAAGGCCATAAACCCTGTATGGGATACATATGCAGTAATTCCCATAATACCGCTTGCAAATGCCGGCTTTAGGAGCATATGTTTTAAGTCAAAGACCGCATCAGTTAATTTTATTACCATAAAGCAATTTAAGATTGACGGCACTAAATAACCTATGACTGTTCCAAGAGCAGCGCCTTTTATATTTATAGACGGCATTGCCGTGAGAAAATAATTGATAAAAATTTTAATTAAGGCGCCAAATACCATATTCCTTACAGGGACTCCCGCGTATCCCACTCCTTGAAGTATACCTGTGGTAGTTTGTGTAAGGGCTAAAAACACCACTCCCCATGCAAGAATTTGAAGGGACATTCCTGCTTCTGCGTTGTTATAAAGGAGTAGGGTTATAGGAGTTGCAAGTACATACATCCCTACCGCTGATGGCAATCCAAAGATTATGCTCATTCGCATGCCTGTTTCAGATCTTTCGGCAACCATTTGCCTATTTTTCAAAACTACAGCCTCAGAAATTGCAGGCACCAAAGTTGCTGATAATGCAACAGTTATAACAACCGGCAGATTTATAAGAGGAACCGCCATACCACTTAACTGGCCAAAAAGTTCTGCTGCCCTCTTTACCGAAAAACCTGCATCCTGCAGGCGACTGCTGACTATAGCCGCATCAGCCATGCTCATCATCGGGCTTATAAGGCCGCCTAGCGTAACAGGAACTGCAAATATAAATAGTCTGTTTATAATATGTAGGGGATTTTCCAGACTGCCGCTTTCATCTAATAAGATTTGCGCATCAAATGTTCTTTTTCGTCTGTAATAAATTGCAATAAGTACAATAAGTCCCATAACAGAACCTGCTACAGGACCGAAGGCAGCTCCTGCCGCAGCATATTCCACCCCATATGGCAAAAGCATATATGCCAAAATAAATACGGCAATCACTCTTCCTATCTGTTCTACTATTTGTGAAACAGCAGAGGGGGTCATATCCTGCAATCCCTGAAAAAATCCTCTAAAGCAAGACATTATTGAAACAAAAAAGATGGCCGGCGATATACTTAAAATCGAATAAAAAGCCTTGGGATTTTTATATATTTTTACTGCCAGCCAATTTGCGCCAAAGCCCAACAAAACAGTTAAACCAAGGCCGATAATTGTAAGGACTATCATAGAAACTTTAAATATCCTATGGGCATTTTTAAATCTGCCAATAGCAACATCTTCTGAAACCATCTTAGATATTGCTGTTGGAATGCCGGCTGTAGATATTGACAGCAATATCAAGTATATCGGATATGCCATTTGATAAAGTCCCATGCCTTCATCTTTTATAAGCCTTGCCAGCGGAATCCGATATACCGCTCCTAATACTTTTACGACAAGGCCCGCCGCAGCTAGTATAAATGCTCCTTTTAGAAAAGAATCCTTTTTTTCAGTCAAGAAAAATCCGCCTTTCATTTAAGTTCCTAATTATTATAGTCTATTTACTCTAGTATGGGCAACATCTTTGATTAAAAAGATTGGTCAATTTTCGTATACAAGTATACTTGCTTTTTATATAAAATTCCTTGAAAACATGACCATTGATTAGCTATATCATTTTCCTTGCTCAAAATAATTCATTATAAGACTGGAACACCAAGAAAAAATGTTATATAATAGAGCCTAATTACATATTTTTTGTAAATTGGGGGTCTGAACAATGGAAAAACTAGATTCAATAGGTCTTATTAATGCTAAAAATATCTACAAAAATCTGTCGCCAACGCGTTTGGTTGAAGAGTCGCTGAGCAGAGAGGAGGGCATCCTTACTTCAACAGGCGCATTAAATGTCTACACCGGAAAATATACAGGACGCTCACCTAATGACAAATTCATCGTAGATGAACCATCTGTACACGACAAAATATGGTGGGGAAACAATCAGGCAATAAGTGAAAGTGATTTTGACAGTCTTTTAAAGCAGCTTTTAGCGTATCTTCAAAATCGCGATATTTTCGTATTTGATGGTTTTGCGGGAGCCGATCCTAAATATCGTCTTCCTATACGTGTGATTAATGAATTTGCTTACCAAAATT
The DNA here is from genome assembly GCF_001896645.1 of Tepidanaerobacter sp. EBM-49. Taxonomy (NCBI): domain Bacteria; kingdom Bacillati; phylum Bacillota; class Clostridia; order Thermosediminibacterales; family Tepidanaerobacteraceae; genus Tepidanaerobacter; species Tepidanaerobacter sp. EBM-49. Next base: position 44,849 of record NZ_MPPE01000010.1, on the reverse strand, counting down.
TATTTTGCCGTCAGCTCTTTATAGTTCCTACTGACGAAGAACTCAAAACCCACGAACCTGAGTTTACCGTAATATCCGCTCCCGGATTTGAGGCAAATCCAAAGATTAATAAAGTAAATTCTGAAGCATTCATTGTAATCAGTTTCGAGAAAAAAATGGTTATAATCGGTGGAACTAAATACGCAGGAGAAATCAAGAAATCTGTTTTTTCGGTAATGAACTATCTAATGCCTCAGCAAGGCATTCTTTCAATGCATTGTTCTGCAAACGTTGGAAAGGATGGATCAACGGCGCTTTTCTTTGGGCTTTCTGGTACAGGAAAAACCACTTTATCCGCAGATCCTAACCGTTTCTTAATAGGTGATGACGAGCATGGATGGACAGAGAATGGCATATTCAACTTTGAAGGCGGCTGCTATGCAAAATGTATCAATCTTACAAGAGAAAAAGAACCTCAGATTTATGATGCCATAAAATTCGGGGCTGTATTAGAAAACGTTGTAGTGGACGAGAACACTCGCATTCCGGATTACAGCAGTGACAAGATTACAGAAAATACTAGAGCCGCATATCCTGTAGAGTTTATTCCCGGCGCCGTAATACCAGGCATAGGCGGTCATCCTAAAACAGTAGTATTCCTAACGGCAGATGCGTTTGGTGTTCTGCCTCCAATTTCTAAGCTTAGTAAAGAACAAGCTATGTACTACTTTATTTCAGGATATACAAGCAAGCTCGCCGGGACAGAACGCGGCATTACAGAACCTCAAGCTACTTTTTCATCATGCTTCGGCGCACCGTTCTTGCCTTTACCTCCAATGGTTTATGCTAAATTACTTGGTGAGAAAATAGAAAAGCATGGTTCTGAAGTCTTCTTGGTAAATACCGGCTGGACAGGCGGGGCTTATGGCGTAGGCCAACGCATGAATCTCAAGTACACAAGAGCCATGATAAATGCTGCATTAGATGGCAAACTAGAGTCAGTTGAGTATGAAAAAGATCCGATTTTTGGTCTAATGATGCCAAAAGTTTGCCCTGATGTTCCTTCTGAAATTTTAAATCCAATTAACACATGGAAAGATAAAGATGCGTATGTTGCAACAGCTAAAAGGCTTGCTGAAAGTTTTGCAAAAAATATTAAGAAGTTTTCCGGTATCGCCCCTGAAATTGCAGCAGCAGGTCCTAAGGTCGATAACAACTAAAAATGTGTTATCGTAGAAATAGCAGCCAAAAATTTATTCCTTATAATAGTTAAAGCTATTATAAGGAATCTTTCAAGCTGCTATTTTAATTTAAAGCTTTTTACAGGTATTTTTCTATCTTGGCTTGCTTTTTCCACTCTTCGATATGCTTATTAAATTCCTCTTCTCGTTTGCTATCTTCTAAGTGTGACTTAATATAACTTTTAGCATCTTCAAAACTCAAAGAATTTCTTTCTCCTGTCACCTTAATTATATGATAGCCAAAACTTGTTTTTACCACATCACTGACCTGACCTGTTTTTAAAGCGAATGCCGCCTTTTCAAATTCAGCATCCATTTTCCCTTTTGAAAAATAACCTAAATCTCCCCCTATGTCCTTAGTTGCGGGATCTTTGGAATATTTTTTTGCAAGTTCCGCAAAATCAGCTCCTGCCTTGATTTGGGCTAGAATTTTTTCTGCTTCTTCTTGTGTATCTACTAAAATATGACTTGCCCGTATTTCTGGGGCAGGAAGTTCAAACATCGCCTTATTTTCATCATAGAATTTCTTTATCTCTTCATTTGTGACTTTGATATCTGCTGTAATCTTCTCTTTAAATTTATTTATTATCAGCTGTTCTTTTACCGATTTCTCGAAGGATTCTCTGTCAAGCCCTTGCTGGCTAATGTACTTATCTAGTGCATCTTTGCCTCCATGGTATTCTTCAAGGCTGTTCATGGCATCCCGAAGCTCTTCATCGCTTAGTGACACACCTTCTTTTTCGGCTTGCTGAAGAGCTATTTTGTCGTTTATCATTGCATCCAATACTTGTTTTTTAATTTCCTCTAGTATTTTTTTTCCTTCATCTTTTGAAAAATCCTGTCCGTTTGCCTCAAGAGCACTCTTTACTTGGGCTACTTGATAGTCATAATCAGATTTTAATATATATTCATCATTTACTTTTGCAATTACTTCTTTGCCGTCAATAACCTTGCCCTGCTTTTCTACCTTCTCAACGTTTTGGCATCCTGATATAAAAAATGCAGCACACATAAATAATATAACTAAAGTCTTAACCGTGTTTTTCATGGGATCCTCCTTGTTTTTTACGCAAATTATAAGTTAATTATACTACATCGCAGACTTGCTGCATAGCATCCATGTCCTGCAAAACCTTTTGCAGCCTAAGCAACATCTTTGTTCCTTGGTTGCCTCTTGTTTTTATTGTAATTGTCGGATTTTCGGTTCCTATTATATTTACTTGGTTTGCCATCATTGTTTTTAGCCTGAAAAGCATTTCCGGAGTCAATTGGCTGCTTTCATGAAACTTTATATTTATTACTTCTCCCTGCTGAATTATGCTTGCAATTTTGAGCTTGGTTGCCAAAACTCTGAGCTTGGAAATTATAATCAGGTTTCTTGTAGCCTCAGGAATATCCCCAAATCTGTCTTCTATTTCTTCTTCCAGATCATCTATTTCTCCTAGCGTCTCAGCCGTGGCCATTTTCCTGTAAATTTCCATTTTTACTGACGCATTAGTTATATATTCATCTGAAATATAGGCATTCACGTCGAATTCAAGAGTCGGGCGGATTTCTTCTTCCTCTTTTTCACCTTTTAGCTCTTTTATTGCAGCCGCAAGTAATTTGGTATAAAGGTCATAACCTATAGCCATCATATGACCATGCTGTTCTGCCCCGAGAATATTGCCGGCACCTCGAATTTCAAGGTCTTTCAAAGCTATCTTAAAGCCGGAACCAAATTCAGTAAATTCTCGTATTGCTGAAAGTCTCTTTTCTGCAGCTTCGCTCAGAACTTTATCTTTTTTGTAAGTTAAATAAGCAAAAGCCTGGCGATTCGACCTACCTACACGGCCGCGCAACTGGTAAAGCTGTGAAAGTCCTAGTCTGTCAGCCGAAGTTACAATCAGTGTATTTGCATTAGGTATGTCAAGACCGCTTTCGATTATTGTAGTGCATACGAGAACATCATAGTCGTGGTCATAAAATCCCAGCATAATTTCCTCCAACTCATCTTCATTCATCTGCCCATGGGCTACAGCAATGCGGGCCTCGGGAACTAGCTGTTTTAATTTTTGCGCCTCTTCGTGTATGCTCTGCACTCTATTGTAAACATAGTATACCTGGCCACCTCTTGAAAGTTCACGCATTATCGCATCCCTTATAAGGGATTCATTGTATTCTACCACATATGTTTGAATAGGAAATCTATCCTCCGGTGGAGTCTCGATTATGCTCATATCTCTTAACCCGCTCATTGCCATGTGTAAAGTTCTCGGAATAGGCGTTGCCGTTAGAGTAAGCACATCTATATTTTTCTTTAATTGTTTTATTCTTTCTTTATGAGATACTCCAAATCTTTGTTCTTCATCTATTATTAAAAGCCCTAAGTCTTTAAATTTGACGTCTTTTTGCAAAAGCCTGTGGGTGCCTATTATTATATCTATTTCTCCTGTTTTAAGTTTTCTGAGTATCTGCTTTTGTTCAGTTGGGGATTTAAAACGGCTTATTGATTCTATCTTGACGGGAAATGACTTAAACCTTTCTGAAAACGTGTGATAGTGCTGTTCGGCTAGGATTGTTGTAGGCACTAATACAGCTACTTGTTTACTGTCCATTACCGCTTTAAATGCCGCTCTCATTGCAACTTCTGTTTTGCCGTAGCCTACATCTCCGCATAAAAGCCTATCCATAGGTTTTGAGCTCTCCATATCTCTTTTTACTTCTTCAATAGCAGCTAACTGATCAGGTGTCTCCTCATAAGGAAACATATCCTGAAATTCCTTTTGCCATGGTGAATCCGGCGAAAATGCAAAGCCTTCAACAGATTCTCTTGCAGCATATAAATTTATTAACTCTTCTGCCATTTGCTTTATGGAATCTTTTGCCTTTTTTTTGATTTTGTTCCACTCATTGCCTCCGAGTTTATTAAGCTTTGGAGGTGTATCATCATTTCCTACATATTTTTGAATTAACTCTACTTGATTTGTCGGAACATATAGCTTGTCTCCGCCTGCATACATTAGGGCAAAATAGTCTTTTATATGGCCGGCTACCTCGAGAGATTCAATACCCAAATATTTGCCGATGCCGTGGGTTATATGCACTACATAATCTCCCACATTTAAATCTCTAAAATCTGTAAGCCTTTGACCTTTGGTTTTTACCTTTGTTCTACCTTGCCTTTTGGTAGATTTACCATAAATTTCAGAGTCAGAAATTATTGCAAGCCTTACGGCAAGATTGTCAAAACCATGCTCCAATGAGGCAGGAACAACCACTACATTACCGGGTTTTAGAGGTTCGTCTTTAATTTCCTCATATAACACAGCTTGAATATCTCTGTCTCTTAGATTTTTGATTAAATGTTCCGCCCGTTCTTTTGTGCCGGAAAGAAGAACAATTCTATAGTTTTTACGTTTAAGCCTTGTGATTTCTTCTGCCAAAAGGTCTAACTTTCCATAAAAAGATGGAATTGATTGAAATTGAAATGAATAAAGACTGCGGGCTTCAAACTCGGGATGTAGTTTCGGCAGAATCGAAAAATATACTATTCTTTGTTGCTTCAGTTCGTCTAATATCTCAAAAGGGTCGCAATAAATGTTGGCCTGAGATGCCAATATTTCTCCTTTTTCAAGAAGCCCTTTATATGTTTCTTGAACTTCAAAGGCGGTATTTTTTTGAGCTTCGGCAATTCTTGCAGGCTCTATTAATATTGGTACAAAATGGCTTTCAAAATAATCCAGGATTGTATAAAGTTTTGGATAAAGATGTGATGCATATAGTTCTGAAGATTCAAAAAAGAGACCGTCTGCTAGTCTTCCAATATGTTCTTCCACTTTTTCTGAAAGATGCTCGGCAATTTTAGGATGTCCTAAAGAATTAAAAAGATCCACTCTCTCTTTTAATTCTTCAGCTATGGCAACCGATGCTTTTTTGGCTGTTTCTTCGTCATAGACTATCTCTCGTGCAGGCGTGATAAAAATTTTGTCAAGTTTATTTATTGAGCGCTGATCCTCAGGAAGAAATTCCCGGATAGAATCTACTTCTTCATCAAAAAATTCAATGCGATAAGGGTATTCATGTGTCAGAGGATATATATCGAGAATTCCGCCTCGCACGGCAAATTGCCCTTGGGCCTCGATTATCTCACATCGCTCATAGCCCATTACCGAAAGCTTGGATACTATTTTCTCCATGGAAGCCGTATCGCCGACTCTGATTGTCAAAGTAAATTTCTTCATAATTTCAGGACTTAAGACCTTTGTAAGTAATGCTTGAATCGGCGCCACTACCACCATGGATTTTTTCATAAGTAGATTTTCCATGACCTTTAGGCGTTTTGCAGTAAATTCTGTGCTCTTTGCCGCAATTTCATAAGGCAGAACAGAGCTTGCCGGAAAAAAGGCTACTTCTTCCGGATCCATGAAAAGTAAAAGATCTTCTGTTATTTTTTTTGCCTCCAGCGAATCCGCCGTAATTACTAATATTTGAGAAGTAATTTTCTTTTTCAATGCAGCAATAAGGTAGGATCGCTGAGAATCTGAAACGCCATACGCGAACAGATTAGACATTTGTCTGTTTAAATCTTTTATTAATTTTTGAAATTCTGGTATTTCTTCAGCAGTCTTTAAAATTTGTTCCATTTACATACCTCTATTTATATATTTATAAAAAATAAAATAATTAAATTTTCGATTAAATGCCGAAAAGCCCTTCTTTGCCAAGGGCTGCTTCAAATGCTATTATATCATTATAAATTAATCGTCAAATTATATCAATAAGCAGAACTAGATTTTAATGATAAAGACTTTGAATAAGGCCTGAAAGCCACGACGCAGGGATAAGGAAAAATTCAGGTACCGTTAAAAGCCCTATAACTATTCCTAAAAAAGAAGCCTCAGCTGTATCAAGGCCAAGACGGATTTTTACCATGCGGCGGTGATAGTGATAAACGATAAAACCCGCAAAAATAGCAATTAGAATATGAAAAAATCCGCTGGCAAAACTTGACCATACATAGAAAGTGTCGATATATTTATCTATTATGGGAAATTTTTTAAGCAGTAAGCCAATGGCTGTCCCGCCTAAAAAAATTGCAAAGCAGCTAAAAAACGCCGCTCGTAAGCAATACTTAAAAACCAGTCGATTGTTGATTTCTATTTGAGTCTGCTGCTGGCTGCCCGGAGCCATAAAACAGTATATTTTAGGCTTATTGAATTTTTTGTGTAGCTTTAGATAAGTCCAGACAACTATTATATTTATCGCAAAATTCAAACCAAAGGCTGCAGGGAAAAATTTTGGTGTAAAAGGGAGCGTCCATAAGGGAAATACCATCAAAGAAAATGTAGTCCTTTCCCTTTTTAATAAATTGTCATTTTTATATAAAATCATTACAGGAACCTCATTTACAAAAAATATGGCTTAAAAACTCTAAATCCTTTATAATCTAATTATATTTATAAATACGGAAAAGGCAAATATAATCCTTTTTAAATCTGCTGTTTAGAATTGAGGAAGTATAATGCATCATTTTTGTGATACTGCGTTTATAGGGTTAATTTTATTAAATGCGGCCTCGTTTACATTAATGGGAATCGACAAATATAAATCTTCACACAACAAGTGGAGGATAAGTGAAAGAACTCTCTTTGTAGTGGCGCTTTTAGGCGGTTCGGCAGGAGTGCTCTGCGGGATGTATTTTTTCCATCATAAAACCCGCCATAAGAGCTTCATATACGGGATACCTATTATTATTTTAATTCAATTGCTGGCAGCTTATTATTTTTACTTCTATATCATAGTTTTATGATATATATTGATATTTTAAGGAATAAGATATATTATAACATTATATCACACAAAGTTTATGAACTAAATACAGCAATTTTCCTTTATGCGTTTCCTAAAAATCTAAAATCGGGAGGATGTACAATATGGTAAGGGTGTTGGGAATCGGCGATAACGTTTGCGATAAGTATATCAATTCAGGCTACATGTATCCGGGAGGTCAAGCTTTAAATTTTGCAGTATATGCCAAACAGTTAGGCGCCGACGCAGCTTATATGGGAGTTTTCGGCACTGACGACGTGGCGGCACATGTTATTGCAACCCTTGACGAGCTTGGAATCGATCGCTCTCACTGCCGTCAGTATGAAGGCGAAAATGGCTATGCTGTAGTAAATATTGTAGATGGTGAAAGAATATTTATCGCAAGCAATAAAGGGGGAGTTTTAAAAGAGCATCCCATCATCTTAACTGAAAATGACAAGGAATATATCAAGACCTTTGATCTTGTTCATACCAGCAATAATAGTTACTTTGACGACCAGCTCCCCGTAATATCCCAACTTGGCATCTTAGTTTCATATGACTTTTCCGGACAGTGGAAAGAGCCGGCTAAGGTTCGCGCAGTTTGTAAATATATAGATTATGGTTTTATGTCATGTGGTTCTTTACCGGATAAAGAAGTTCGCAAGGCGTGCATTCAGCTTTATGAAGAAGGTTGTAAAATAGTAATTGCCACATGCGGAAGCAAAGGGTCTGTATTGTATGATGGAAAAGACTTTTTTGTTCAGCCCCCGAAACCGGTGGAGGCAGTTGATACTTTAGGAGCCGGGGATTCATTTGCTGCCGCTTTTCTAGTTTCTTTTGTTGAGGCGCAAAAATTAGAACCGCTTCGTATTAAAACTGATGAAGAATATTATAAAAATGCGATTAAAAAAGCATTAGAAACAGCGGCATCTTTTGCTGCAAAAACCTGCCTCGTCCATGGTGCATTTGGAATGGGCAAGAAATTTAAAGTATAACTTATTTGTGTAAGCAACCGATTACATTAATAAATAGCGTGGAATATTCCACGCTATTTATTAATACTCTACTTTCCACATGTAGCGGCGTTCATCCATTGACCTGCCTCGAAGATCCGCCATCGTCGAGACCATAAAACGTTCCATAGGTGTAAGAATTGGAGATGCAAAATATTCTACTACATGTTCATCGATTTTCCCAATATCAAACTCTTGCATATCAAGAATCATATGACGTGGAGCATATTTTTTTAGAAAACGTTCTACCCTATCATCTAGCGGACGGGTTTTTCCAACTGATTTAATTAATATTACAGGAACTGTTTCATCAGTTGTTTCAAAAGGACCATGGAAATATTCTCCCGAATGAAGATAAACAGCATGTTTTTGCTGCATTTCCATCAAATGGCAGCAAGCCATTGAGTAAGCAGCCGGATAAGCAGGTCCGCTTGCAAGTACATAAAATACGCTGTCGTCTTTAAAATCCTTCGCAAATTTTTGTGCAAGCGGCAAGATATCCTTCTTTCCTTTTTCGATAATATTGTCTATATAATCATATGCTTGCATTGCTTCATCATAATATGGAAAATCTTCAAATTGTTTTAGTACTTCAAAACAAAACTTTAAAGCTAGAGCCTGATTTGCTTTTGAGTAAACTTGGTTTTGGCCGTTTGAGTATATAATAGAATACTGTCCGTTCTTTGCCATTTCTGAATCTGCAAATCCTGTCATTGCAACTGTTATAGCGCCTTTTTCGTTGGCCGCCTTAACTGCTTCCACCGTTTCCGGCGTAGCTTTAAGAGAGCAAATAATGCAAATACAGCGATCATCTATCATGGCAGGAGTCGCATTTACAAACTCACTGCTGTTAAATATGCCGGTAGCAATGTTTTTAGCTTCACATTGGATTAAGTATTTCGCTGGATATATAGCTGCCTGAGAGCCCCCGCACGCCGCAAAGTAAATCGCCTTTAAGCCGCCTCTTGAATCTAATTTTGACTTTATTTCACTTACCATATTTTTTATTTCCATCTCAAACCTCCTGTAATTTTTAGCCTGATCTAGATTGGCTATAAAATTTACACAAAAATTTTTATTTGTTATTCAAGCTATATCTCTAATTAAGTCCTCTCAGCTTTGTCGTCTCTTTTTCATCAATTGCAAGATTTCCATTTTCATCTTGAAGTATTAAAACTTTGTAATCGTTCTTTGCGCTTTCTAAGGAAACTTTACCTTCTAATACGTCCTGAAGCACCTTTTGCGGCAACCTTTTTACGGGATCGCCGTATCCGCCGGCGCCCGGGGTTAGGACTCTAATGATGTCTCCTTTATTAACAGGGTGATCTGTGCATTTATTTGGAAGGCGAATTTCCGTGCCATCAGGTAATATGTGATAAAATGCTCCGCTTGCACCATTTTTTCCTCCTTCAAGGCCCCAGGGCGAAAATTTCTGCCGATCACCTAAGCATGTGCAGGAAACTCCATCACTTATTACTTCAAATTCTCGTATGATCCCCAGTCCTCCGCGATTTTCCCCGGCACCGCCTGAGTTCATGCGCAGGCCATATTTCTTTATCCTTACAATCGGAAATTCAATCTCTGAAGCTTCTATAGGCATATTTGATGTATTAGTCATATGAACCTGGACGCCGCTTAGACCGTCTGCATGTTTGCTGGCTCCTGAACCTCCTGCAATGGCCTCATGGTAAATAAAAAATTGGTCCGGGTTGTTGTTTAGCATTCCGGTAAAGACAATAGAAGTGCAAGCGCCATTGCCTGCTGCCAAAATTCTATCAGGCACCGCAGGCGCCAAAGCTCCAAATATAACGTCTGGCAGCCTCTGACAGGTATCAATCATAACTCCAACAGGAGCAGGGTGCACCGGATTTACAAGGCATCCTTTTGGCGCATAAACCTTAAATGCTCTATATATGCCTGCATTTGAAGGAATATCCGGTCCCAGAAGAGCCTTTAGTGAATAAAATACTGTGGCAAGCAGTGAGTTATAAGGAACATTGACAGGTGCTTCCACTTGGTCGCAGGTTCCTGTAAAATCAAAATCAATAAAATTATTTTTTATTGTGATAGTAACTGTTATCGGCAGCGGATCCGGATATCTTTCTCCGCCATTGTCCATGTAATCAGTAAACTTGTAAACGCCTTCTTTAAGATCGGATATAACTGTGCGAAGCCTGCGCTCTGCATAATTTTGTAATTCTTCCATGCAATCAAGTAATATCATATTATAGCGAGCGTAAGCTTCTTTTAATCTTCTTACGCCAACCCGGTTAGCTGAAATCTGGGCTATCAAATCACCATAACGTTCCCGGGGAACTCGGGTATTTGCAAGTATAAGATCCATTACGTTATCAAGAACCTTATCGTTTTCGCATATACGGATTATTGGCAGCTTCAAACCTTCTTGATAAATACTTGTTGCATCGCCTGATGTACTGCCGGGCACTTTACCACCTATGTCAGAATGGTGCGCCATATTAACTACCCAGCCAATCATAGTCTCGCCTTCAAAAGCCGGCGCAGCTACAACTATGTCAGGCAGGTGGTTTCCACCACCGTTATAAGGGTCATTTCCTATAAACATATCACCGGGTTTGATGGTTTCTTTCGGATGTCTTTTGTAAAGCTCTTTTATAAAAGTAAGCAGTGAGCCAAGATGTATGGCAAGATTTTCAGCTTGGGCTACCATATTGCCTTCCGGATCCATTATCCCGCTAGATACATCGCGCCGCTCCTTTATGTTGGTGGAATATGCGCTCTTTATAATTATCGTGGTCACTTCTTCTGCAATAGAAAGAAGAAGGTTTCCGACAACTTCCATTGTTACTGCATCAACATTCTTTTTGGCTTCCGGGGTCATTATTTTTCACCTCCGTTATAAGTCAAGATGAGATTATAAAATCCGTCTGTCCTGGCGCTCCACTTGGGCGGAATGACGATCGTTGAATCCATTTCTTCCAATATAGCAGGTCCGTTAAAGGCACAGCCAGGTGCTACTTTTTCTCGCTGATAGATATTTGTTTTTATAAAATCGGGTCGGCCTTGGAAAAGCACATCTCTTGTCTCTAAAGGTTCTGGAAGTACTGCATTTGGATTACATGGACTTTCTTTCAAAGTAGGTTTGTCTATATCGCCGATTGCCGATATGCGATAGTTTACAATTTGCACTCGGTTTTTCTCGTTGTAATAGCCGTAGTTGCGCTCATGTTCTTTATGGAAGCTTTGAATAGCTTCCTCTAGCACGTCTTCTGTTACTGGGCGGTCCGGCAATTCAATAGAAATTTCATAGTTTTGGAATTCATATCGTGCATCAATAAAACGTTTATAACTTCTTCTGTCAGGCGCAACGCCTTCTCTGATAAGCATGTTTTTGCCTTCTTCCAGCATTGCATCAAAGATTTCATTGATTTCTTTAATATTTTGTTTTTCTGCAATCATAATCTTAGAACGACTTAAATCAAATTTCACATCTGCCATTAAAAGACCTAAGGAGCACAGTGTGCCGGGCGATGGGGGAACAATAACAGTCTTTATGCCCAGTTCGCTTGCTATCTCGCATGCATGAAGGGGGCCTGCTCCACCAAATGCCATAAGTGAAAACTCCCTTATATCATAGCCTCTTTCTACTGAAACCAGTCTCACGGCGCGCATCATGCTTGAATTTATAACTGATATAATTCCATTTGCAGCCTGAATTAAATCAAAATTTGTCTTACTGCAGATATGCTCTTTTATCGCCTTTTCTGCAAGGTCCCTGTGAACTGCAAAGCGTCCGCCCAAGATACTTTTTTGATTAAGTTTGCCTAAAACTATATTAGCATCTGTTACGGTGGGTTTTGTGCCTCCCACACCATAACAGGCAGGTCCCGGTTTTGCTCCTGCGCTTTCCGGTCCCACCTTCATTGCGCCGCCATCATCAATATAGGCGATGCTGCCGCCTCCGGCTCCTATCGTTACTATATCAATCATAGGAATCCGTGCAGGAAAACCCTCTACTAAACGTTCAGAGGATAGCTGCGGTTTTCCGTTTTCTATGAGGCTGACATCGGCACTGGTTCCTCCCATATCAAATGTAATGATTTTATTATTTTTACATTGTTCGCCTATATAAACGGCCCCGACTACACCGGCGCTGGGTCCTGAAACGGCGGTCCTTATAGGTGAATCGATGGTCTCAGAAATTGAGATTATGCTTCCATTAGATTGTGTAACATAGGGATCTATTTTAATTCCTGTATCTCGGATGCTCTTTTCGAAATTATAAACATATTTTTTCATAACCGGCCCAAGATACGCATTAAGCACTGTTGTGCTCATTCTCGAAAACTCTCGAAACTCTGGTATTAATTCGCTCGAAATTGAGATATAAACTTCCGGATATACCTCTTGCACAATTTCTTTGATGCGTTGTTCATGAGCAGGATTTATAAAGGAAAAGAGGGTGCAAACCGCGATAGAGCTGACTTTTTGGGATTTCAAATAATTTACGGCCTTATAGACATCTTCTTCGTCTAGTGGTATGAGAACGCTCCCATCATGTAATATCCTCTCGCTTACTTCACATATCAAATTTGTCGGAACAAATGGCACAGGCTTTGGTTTGTGGAGATCGTAAAGGGAAGGCCTTTTCTGCCAACCTATTTCAAGCAAATCTCTAAATCCCTTTGTAGTAATCAGCCCGGTTTTTGCGCCTTTTCTTTCAATTAGAGCATTTGTAGCAACTGTAGTTCCATGTGCCAGATAATTTACTTCTTCCGGTTTGATATTGTAGGCTTTAAGTATTTCGCCGATGCCCTCGACAATTGCAATAGATGGGTCTTCAGGAGTAGATGGATATTTGTAATGAAAAAGGGCTCCTGTTTTGGTATCAGATACCGAAAAGTCGGTAAAAGTACCGCCTACGTCAACACCTATCATATAAGCCATAAGTTTTTTCACCTTCCATGTAATAAATTTGGCTTGAATTTGCTATTTTGTAAAATGATATTATGTATTGTATTATAATGTTATAATACTATTAATAAGCATTAATGTAAATAGATTATGCTAAATATTTTCTTATCGATTATCAAATCTTTTGAAATAAGAATTTAGCAAATTAAATTAACTCTATGAAACCTCTAGAAATTATAATTTATCAAAGTTTCATATGTAATATCTAGTAATATTATTTCATTTGTATTATAATGTAATATGATATTATAATACAAGAAATGGGGTTTTACTGTGAGGGTTCCATCAGGCAACTTATATCTTCCAAAAGCAGCTGTGTTCAATTTAATAATTGAATGTGCTTTTGGCTTCGGGATTGGAATCTGGAATATTGCTTTAAATTTTTATTTTAGAGCATATGGACTTTCTCCGGCAGAAATAGGTTTGCTGATATCGGTAGGATTTTTCGCAACAGCGGTTTCATCTTCTTTCTGCGGCAGGCTAAGCGACAAAATTGGTTTTTCAAAGGTATCTGCTTTAGGCGGAATAATGGTAAGTATTTCACTTTTTACTATATCTCATTCATCTTCACATCAACTTTTTTATATAGCCCAGATTATCTACGGTTTTGGACTTGCTTGTATTATGTCAACAGATTCTCCCTTAATTACAAGTCTTGTCCTTCCCCATCAAAAACAATTGGGATATAACCTTACGATTTTTACATATTTTTTAAGTAGTGTTGCAGGAAGTCTTTTTGCCGGATTTTTCCCCAAAATGTTTCCGTTATATGAAAATCCTTATAAGGTGCTTTTAATTATTAGCGCTACCTCATATCTAATACTTGGCTGCACTCGTGTATGGCTGCCGAAGCAGCCGCTTGCAGGCAGAAGCAGTGTGAAATTTTTGGATGTCTTAAAAAGCAAAAATGTCCTTTCTTTTCTGCTCTTTGGATTTGTGATGATGACTATTTTTAATTGCATTATGTCAATGTTAAATCTCATTTTACGCGAGCGCTATGGTCTTGGCGATGATATTGTCGGGTCTCTTTACTCATTAGTCTCCATATCAGGTTGTATGGCAATTCCAATTATTGCTTTGTTATATCGCAAATATTCCAATTATCAAATTGCCTCTGCAACTTTAGCAGTTCAGATATTCATTATATCTTTTATGGCTTTTGCCCCCGTTTGGCTTTTTATAATCCTTGTTTGCATGCGAACTGTGGCAAACAACTTCATATATGCAACAGTAGACAATCCTATGCTTCAATCCATAGAACAAGATAGACGCGGTTCTTATTCCGGCTTAAGGGTCAGTTCTAACTATATAGGCATGAGCTTAGGTTCTGCGATATCCGGATATTTTATATCAAAAGGAAACTATGCCGGATTGTTTATGCTTACAGCACTCCTTTGTTTATTACAAAATTTAATTTTTCATCAGATATGTGTTCCTCACATTGTAGAATACAATAACTCTAAAATAGCATAAATAAAACAGCGGGTAATGAGTTTCCTCAAAATGCCCGCTTTCTATATGTTAATATTTAGGAGGCTTTTGATAAGGAACAAACTTTTAAAGAAAAGTCGGGTTTTCCCGACTTTTCTTTGCTAACAAGCATTTTTATTTGGCAAAATATGTGTCTTCTAGTGTTATCCCTGATTGAAAGCTTAAAAATCCTGGTAAGTTTTGGAAGCCTTCAACTTCTTTTTTCATGCCATAGCTTTGTTCACGCCAGGTTAGAAATACAAATGGTGAAAGTTCCAGAGCGCGTTCACTGAATTTATCATATATCTCTTTTCTCTTGCTTTCATCAAGAGTTGTTCTTCCTTCGTCTAATAATCTGTTTATTTCCGGATCATTAAAATAGGCTGAATTGTTGAGCCTTATATCTCCTCCATAGAAGAAATTGCTGAGCCAATCCGGGTCTGTTATATCGCCGGATGTTCCTGCTACTAAGAAGTCATATTCACCCTTTAAATTCTTTTCAATTCTGGTGGGCCAATCAGGCAATTCAAGTGTCACATCTATTCCTACTTTCTTCAGCTCTGCCTGAACAACAACAGCTGTCTGCTGATGCATGGAATACTGAGAAGTTGCAAGAAGAGTTGCCTTAAATCCATTGGGATATCCAGCTTCTGTCAGTAATTGCTTTGCCTTTTCAGGATCATATTTGAAATAGTTGTTATATTTTTCATTATATCCCAGATATCCTTTTGGTATCGGAAGTCCGAATATAGGCTCTCCACGTCCGTTAAATGCCGTATTTATAATAGCCGTTCTGTCAATCGCATACGAGATAGCTTGTCTTACTTTAGGATCGCTAAAGGGTTTGAAGTGTGTATTAAACTGGAGCATCATAAAAGGTCCCATGGCGCTGTCTAATTTTAACGCCGGATCATTTTCTATAGTTGTAGCATCTTTCCAAGGAACATACTCAATAATATCTACGTCTCCTGCTTTCAGAGCATTTACTCTAGTGTTTTCATCAGTATAAAATACAAATTTTATTGAATCTAATTTCGGAGTATTTTCTTTATAAAAATCAGGGAATTTTTTAACGTTTATATCCTGTCCCTTTGTCCAATCCACAAATTGGAACGGGCCTGCGCCCATGGGATTTCCGCTTAAATCCCCACCTTTTTCTTCCGTCCATTTTTTAGATACTATTGCAGATTCAGGAAGTGCAAGGTAATGTATAAAAGGAGCATAAGTATTCTTAAGTGTAATTTTTACTGTGGAGTCATCTACAGCTTCTATTTTGTCAATAATGCTTAACTCATTCATATAAGTAGCGCCTGTTTTTGGGTCTAATATTCTTTCAAGGGAGAATTTAACATCCTCTGCTGTTACAGGATCTCCGTTATGAAACTTTGCCTGACGCAGTTTAAATGTATAGGTTTTGCCATCTTCGCTTACTGTATAACTTTCCGCAAGTTCATTGACGATTTTGCCGTCTCTTCCATAATTTACAAGGCCACGATATATGCACTCTTTCACTGCTCTTTGAAAGGTCCCACCTTGGACTGCAGGATCTAATGTTGCCGGTTCTCCTGATAAACCAAAGATAAGGTTTCCTCCGGATTGAGCATTTTCAGCAGTACTTTCAGTAGGTTTTGTCTCTTCTGTCTTTGCGCCTTGGTTTGCACCGCCGCAACCGCTAAGCAAAAGCGTTAACCCCAAAAGCAAGGCAAGTATTTTTACTAATTTTTTTGACATTCTCTTTTGCTCCCTTCCTAAAAATAGGTTATGTTATTATCTTTCATTTTCAATACCCTCTTTTTCCAAAGTCATCCAACTTAGAACATACTTCCACCACCTCGCCGAAATTAATCATTTTAATTTATATAATGGCAATTTAAGCATGAAGTCTCGGGTCTAATATATCTCGCAAGCTATCGCCCATGATGTTTATTACGAGTATTGTGACACCTAAAAACAGCGACGGCCATATAACATACATAGGATTTAGCAGTATATAATTTCTTGCCTCACCTATCATCAATCCTAAAGACGGAGTCGGTGGAACAATGCCTAACCCTAAAAAACTTAATCCTGATTCGAGAAGGATAGCTGACGCCAATGTCAGGCTTATTTGTATAATTATTGGGGCTAATATATTTGGGAATATTCCTTTGCTTAGTATACGTGTAAAATTTGCTCCTAATGATATTTCTGCTTCAATAAATTCTTGCTTTTTTACCTGCATAGTAGATGAAAAGGCAAGTCGTGCAAAGTAAGGAGAATATACTATACCTATGGTAACTATCAGATTCTGGATGCCCGGTCCCCAAAAACCCACAACTACAAGAGCCAAAAGTATCGGCGGAAAACAAAGTATAATATCCATAACTCTCATGATTATTTGCTCTACGGCGCCTCCAAAATAACCTGCAAAAATTCCCAGCAACACTCCTGCAACAAGAGACAACGCTGTTGCTCCTATTGCCACTATAAACGTAGGTCTTATCCCGCATATTAAGCGGCTCAGGATATCTCTTCCGAACTCATCGGTGCCTAAAGGATGTCCGGGAGCAGCACTTTTTAAAACCATAGAGGGGTTTATTTCCAATGGGTCATACGGTGCAATATATGGACCTATAATAGCAAGTATAAGTATAGGGACTAAAACAATTACGCTAAAAACAAATACTTTATTTTCGAAGAATTTATTATCCGTTAACTTTTTTAGCATGTCATCACCTTCATTCCCTCATCGGACTCTTGGATCTAAAAAGCCATAAAGCAAATCTACAATCATATTACTGAATATAAACAGTGAAGCTATTGCAATAATACATCCTTGAGCTAGAGGATAGTCTCTATGTGATACCGCTTCTACCAACAATGTACTTAAGCCCGGCCAATTAAATAAATATTCAACTAAAACCGTGCCACCCATTAAGTTTCCAAATTGAAGGCCTATGATAGTTATTACCGGAATTAACGCATTGCGCAATGCATGTTTAAATATAACGGCTTTTTTGCTTAGCCCTTTAGCTCTTAATGTTTGTATATATTCTTTATTTAGTGTCTCGAGTAGCGACGATCTTGTCATACGCGCGATAGATGCCGACATTCCAAAAGCTAGTGTAAGTGATGGCAAAATAAGACGTAAAATATGTCCTGCAGGATCTTGGGAAAACTTAACAAATCCACTGGCCGGCAGCCACTTTAAGTTAATACAAAATACTAAAATAAAAAGTGTTCCAAGCACATAAACCGGTAATGATATTCCTAATGCCGTAAGGGTAGTTACCCCCACATCTATTGCGCTACCGCGTCTAAGCGCCGCAATTATTCCGGAAACTATCCCTATAAACACTGCAATTATCGTAGATATTATCGCAAGTTCAAGGGTTCTTGGCAGCCTTTGAGCAAGGTAATTTTTAATGGGTTCATTATTAAAAAGTGAATTTCCAAAATCAAATTTAGATATATTTCTAAGCCAGGTAGTGTATTGTTCTATTAAAGGCCTATCAATGCCTAACTTATGGCGTATTTCAGCTACAGCTGCAGGATCTTGTTGTCTTTCTGTTCCCAATGCTAAAAGAGCAGGATCTCCAGGCATAACATGAATTATAGAAAACACTATTGTTGCAATTATAAACACCTGAAGAAGTGCCAATAGAATTCTCCTAATAAAAAAACGTGACAATCTTCGACACCTTCTTTGCAAATATAATATGAAATCATGAATTATATAAATGGCATGCCACTAAGTGATTACCGTCCGGACTTGTAAGCTGTGGCTCTTTTTCCTTGCAAATATTAGTTGCTCGCCAGCATCTGGTTCTAAACCTGCAGCCTTCCGGTGGATTCAGCGGCGTTGGCACATCTCCCGAAAGTATAATCCGCTGCTTTTTTCCCTCCGATGCAATAACGGGTATGGCAGATAGTAAGGCCTGAGTATAAGGATGCTTCGGAAACTCATACAATTCATACGCATCTGCTATCTCAACTATCTTTCCCAAATACATAACTGCTATCACATCGCTTACATACTGCACTACTGACAAATTGTGTGAAATAAATAGGTATGTAAGCCCAAATTCCTGTTGTAAATCAACTAATAAATTTAAAATTTGCGACTGAATTGACACATCTAGAGCTGATACTGGTTCATCGCAAATTATTAGTTTTGGATTGAGTGCAATTGCCCTTGCTATAACAATTCTCTGTCTCTGACCTCCTGAAAATTCGTGAGGATAGCGATTAGCATCTTTTGGACTTAACCCCACCAGACCAAGAAGCTCTTTTACTTTTTCCATTCTTTCTTGATATGTTAAGACATTTTGAATATCAAAGGGCGATCTTACTATCTCTCCTACGGTCATTCGTGGATTTAAGGAGCCAAAAGGGTTTTGAAATATCATCTGCATCTGGCTTCGCACGTCTCTTAACTTTTTGCCGGAAAGGTTTAATATATTTTGTCCTTCCAGCAATATCTCTCCTTCATCAGGTTCTATTAGCCTTAGTATGACTCTTGACAGTGTGCTTTTACCGCAACCGGACTCGCCAACCAGCCCCAAAGTTTCGCCTTTTTTTATTGAAAGCGTTACTCCGTCAACCGCCCTGACGTATCCCTTTCTTTGAGTAAACATAGAGCTTTTTACAGGAAAATATTTTTTTATGTTATTTATCTCTAAAAGATTTTCTGTCATGGCCCAACCCTTCTCATAATTTTTATATATGCCAACAGCGGACTTTATGGTTATCGGCGGCATTTACAAGTTCCGGTTCTTCAGTTCTGCATATATCCGTAGCCTTTGAACAGCGGGGATTAAATCGACACCCTTGAGGAATTTCCGACAAGCTTGGAACGGTTCCCTTAATTGTAAAAAGCCTCTCTCTTGGCTGATTTGGTTTTGGCATAGATTTTATAAGGCCTTGAGTATATGGATGCATGGGATTTAAAAACAATGTATCTGTATCCGCTTCTTCAAAAATTCTTCCGTTATACATTACTGCTACTTTCTGAGCAATTTCGGATACAACGCCTAAGTCATGAGTAATTATAATAATGCTCATATTTCTATCGTTTTTAATGCTTTTTAACAGTTCTAAGATTTGAGCTTGAACGGTTACATCTAGCGCGGTAGTTGGTTCATCTGCGATTAGGAGCTTTGGATTACACAAAAGCGCCATACCAATCATAACACGCTGGCACATTCCTCCGGAAAGCTCGTGAGGATAAGACTTCATGCAATTTTCGGGGGCAGGTATGCCAACATTTTTCAACATATCTACGCTCTTTTTTTCAGCTTCTTCTTTGCTGACTTTTTGATGGGCTAATATAGCTTCTATCATCTGAGCTCCGCAGGTGTAAACCGGGTCAAGTGCTGCCATAGGGTCTTGAAAAATCATTGAAATCAATTTTCCTCTAATTTTTTGCATCTCTTCTTCGCTTTTTTTCAGGAGATTTTCTCCTTGAAATATAATCTCCCCTTCGGCAACTTTGCTAGATACCGGAAGCAGTTGCATTACGGAAAGAGATGTAATTGTTTTACCTGAGCCGCTTTCTCCGACGATGCCCAAGACTTCTCCAGTATCCACGGATAAACTTACTTTATCTACAGCAGTAAGAATTCCCTTTTTTGTATAAAAATTAGTAGTCAAGTTTTTTACTTCTAATAAATTTTTTTGGGCAGACATAGGTAAATCTCCCTTTCGCGAAAAATTCCTATCTATACTTATAATAATTTCAAATAATTTTTTACGAATATTTTTACAAATTAATTTAAATAAATAAAAAAACAAAAAAGATTCTAATTTTTCTTTTGTTATCGTATTATATCATCTTATTCTGTATGGATATAATATTACCAGAAAAGTACATGATTGTAAATACCTCAAATTATTCCGTAAATTTTCTATTTTATAATCTACTAAGCAAAAAAAGACGGCTGGTGCCGTCGTCTGTATAAATCAGATTCGCAACTTGTTGTTTTAAACACTAGTTAGCGCCTGCATTAAATTTCGAATTTAAATCTATCGCCTCTAATAAGAGTTTTAACATATTCTATCGGTTTATCATCCTGGGATTTAACAATTGCGCGAAGCAGGAATAAAGGCTGGCCGACTCTTATATGGAGCAGATCTGCCTCATACTTATTGCTTAAAACAATTTCAAGACTGCGTTTTGATTTTGCCGGCACAACACCATACTCTTCTTCCAGGAATTTATAAAGAGAGCCAATGCTTATATCTGCTTCCATTACCTTTGGAAACTCTTTATATGGAAGATAAGTTTTTTCAATCATAACAGGTTCGTTATCTGCAAGTCTTAGCCTTTCAATTTCTATTACCTGATCCTCGGGGCCCAGTTCAAGATATTTTTGAATTGTAGGAGTTGAATTTGTTATTCTCATGCTCAAAACTCTTGAGCCCGGAACCAGGCCAGCCTCACGCATTCTATGGCTAAAACTGTTAACCGCAATTATCTCCCGCTTTATTTTAGGCATAGCCACGAATGTTCCTTTGCCTTGCTTTTTTACCAATAACCCTTCCTCTACCAAATCATTTATAGCTCTTCTTATTGTAATTCGGCTTGCATTGTATTTTTCTACCAGTTCTTGTTCGGTGGGTATTTGTTCGTTCGGCTTATAGGTGCCTCTTTCAATCTCTGCTCTTATTATTTCTCGTATTTGATGATATAGAGGCATCGCAATGTTGGTATCTAACAATTTATTTCACCTTCTTGTGTAATCTGTAAAGTTATACTTATATGTATTATAATATTTAATGCTTTCTAGATACAGGCAATAATTCAGGAAATATTCTGTATTTATTATGTGAAAATATTAACCTTTTTTCTCAATTATTATCATATATAGTTATATAACATTATATAACTTATGAGAATTACTGTCAATAATTTCTCCGGACATTTGTCATCCTCCATGCCGGTGTAAAAGTCTTTCGCCTAAAGAAGGCGTTGCATTTATGAAGCGTTGATGCCCTTTGCTTTCATAAATACAACACCTTTAAAATCTACTCAAATAAATCAATATACTTTTCAATAGCCCAAGCCGCGCCTGTGTGGCGATACTCTTTAGGTGTAACCTCTACATGAGGGGGAAGTTTTGGCAGCCAATCAAAATGTCTTACAAAAACTGCGTTTTTTGCAAAGCTTAACATAGGCACATCGCTTTCACCGTCTCCAACAGCCAGGACTTCTTCTGGTAAAACACTGATTTTCTCGCATAAGATTTTAATGCCGCGTCCCTTATCACATGTGCCGCTGTTTATTTCGCAAAGATAAGGATATGAACGGGTACGTTTAAGGGAAGACAGCTCCTTGGGCCAAATACTATATATTTCCAGGGCTCTTTCTCCGCTTTCTACTACCAGCATTATTTTTGCTACATTTTCTCTTGTAAGTTCGTCAGGGCTTTTTGCAACTTTTTTAGGATTTACTTCAAAGGCGCTTAGTCTATCTAATAACCATTCTTTATTTACCAGAGGGCCACAGTACATCTCGATATCCTCAGCCCGGAAGATAACTATTGCCACATCAGGCATCTTCCCGCTAAATTTTATAACGCCATCTGCTTCTTTAGGTGTTATCAAGTCTTCCCATATCAGCTCTCCTTGCCAATATATCAGGGCCCCATTATTTAGAACCAAAGGAGTTTTAAAATCAAGGCCTAATACATCCATTACTTTTTTAAGTCCGTCCCGATGTCTTCCTGTAACCAGCGCAATTTTGGCGCCGCGCTCCATAGCCTTTTTTATGGCCCTTTCATTTTCTAAAGAAACATTATTCTCGCCATCTGCAACTGTCCCATCTATATCAAGGGCAATTAATTTTATTGCCACCAAAGATCATCTCCTTTGTTTCTTTTGCTTCATCATCTTGAGATATATCTATGCACTATTACATATGTGCGGCCCTTTTTGCTTTGTCCTCCGACTTCCATAATTTTTGCTCGTCCCAGCCGGTTAGCTGAAATTACATCTCCTTCTTTTACGGGAGCAGACGGATCTTTTACCGTTTTAAAATTTATGCGGACATTTTCTCCCTTTATAAATGGTGCCATCTTTGAACGGGAGATGCCAAAAGCGATACATGCAACCGCATCTAATCTTAAAGACGCAACTGTGCCCTTAATTTCTTTATAGGCTCTTTCAGGTTTTAAAAGTTCTTTTAATGAAATTTCCTCAACTTCTACCGGGGCATTCCCTACTTTTAAAAGATTCGTTCCTATATATTCCATTATTTCTTCTTTGACAACTATATCGGTATAATCTTTTCCTACCAATATATCTCCAATCTTTTCTCTATTTATGCCCAAGCCCAAAATTGCTCCAAGGTAATCTCTATGCCCAGGATGGGCGCTTAAGTCTCTAGAGGTTATTCTCAAAGCGCCGATAGGCTGCTTGAATGGTTCATCTTCCATTCCCTTAGGGTAAGCCACTAATATCCTACGTTCGGCATTTTCGTAGCCGCCATCAAGATAAAAATCCATATCCGGAAAACCGCTAGCTACATTTCTTGCAATTTCCTGTTCTGCAGGATCTAAGAAGTTTGACGCTCTTTTTTCTCTGTTTTTTCTAGCTATAGTAAAGATATCGCGCAAGCGTGCTTCCATTTGCTTTTCGTTGGTACTGTCCAAACATTTCACCACCAAAATATTTTTTTATTTTATATTATCATATATTTTTTTAAATAACAGTTTAAATAATTTTATCCTCGCTTTCTTTCAACTTGGTAAAGCAAGCGAAAAACTATTTTCTCCATGCTCTCACTTAGTTTTTTAAGGTCACTGCTTCGGATTCTTGTCTTTTTATCCATCAAAATCGGTTCCCCTATATTCACTACGATTTTACCGGGGCGCAAAAGGTAATGGCCTACCGGCAAAACCTTGCGGCTGCCGGATATGGCAACAGGTATTATGGGGGCGCCGGATTTTAAAGCAAAATATGCCCACCCCGGCATAAATTCCTTTAACTTGCCATCTAGGCTAACGCCGCCTTCCGGAAAAATTCCAATAGCTTCTCCATCTTCAAGTTTTGCTAAGGCCTGCTGTATGTGCTTAAAATCTCCTTTAGGATCGTTTATTGGAATTGCGCCGCCTGCCCAAATTATAAGGCCCACAATTGGAATTTTGAAAAGGTAAGATGCTGCAAGAAAGGTAATTTTTCTAGGCAGACATGCCATCAATACCAAAGGATCTATTATGCTTTGATGATTCGCTATAAGGACAAAGGGGCCTTTTTTTAAAATATTCTCTTTTCCATATACCTTTATGCCGCCTGTTAATAGAAAAATTATCTGGCACAAAACCTTAAAAAACGGATATAGCACGATAACACCTCAAAAAGTTTTGTAGATGAGAACTGAAAACCGATTGATTGTTTTGTTATTTATAAATATCAAAGCGCTTTATAATACTATAATAAATGTCAAGGTCGAACTTCATTATATTATACCATAAACAATTAATCATGCGAATGCAGTAATAAATACATAATAAAGCCCTTGAGCGGTTTTTTGTACAATTTAAAACCCGGCACCTATTATGCCGGGAAAATATAAAAGGGATGAGTATTTACTTAATTTGCAACAAGCCTGCAAAGCTCTTGTGTCATTTCTGAAGTAGTGGCAGAACCTCCTAAATCCGGAGTAAGGTGTTTGCCGTCTTCTAAAAGCTTATAAATCGCAGTTTGTATAGAATTTGCCGCCCGGGTCTCGCCGATGACTTTTAGCATTTCAACTGATGACATTAGTAGAGCCAAAGGATTTGCTATATTTTTGCCTGCTATGTCAGGAGCGCTGCCGTGGACTGCTTCAAAGATCATATAATCTTCGCCTACATTCATACCGGGCACAACTCCCAGACCCCCTACCAGTCCTGCGCATAAATCAGAAATGATATCTCCGTACAAATTTTCCGTAACTATAACATCAAATTTTTCCGGCTGCTGCACTAATTTCATGCAGGTATTGTCCACTATCAGTTCATCATAGGCTATATCACTGTATTTATCGGCAGTTCTTCGAGTTTCCTCTAAGAAAAGACCATCGGATTTTTTCATAATATTGGCCTTATGTACCGCCGTTACTTTCTTACGGTTATTTTGACGCGCATACTCAAAAGCCTTTTCAGCAATCCTACGGCTGGCTTTTCGAGTTATTACCTTTATGGCTTCGACTCTGTCTTCATTTATTACATTTTCTATTCCTGCATACAGGTCTTCTGTGTTTTCCCTAAATATTACCATATCTACATCGCTAAAAGGCGTCTTTACACCGGCCAGTGACTTTACCGGCCTTATATTGGCATAAAGGTCAAAGGTCTGGCGAAGGGTAACGTTAATGCTCTTAAAACCTTTGCCTATTTGTGTTGTTACAGGACCTTTTAATGCGATTTTATTGGCTTTTATGCTCTCTATTGCAACATCCGGCAGAGGATTTCCATAAATCTGAAGGGCTTTTTGCCCAACCTCCTGCACATCCCACAAAACATCTACGCCGCTTGCGGCGATTATAGACTTTACGGCATCAGTAATCTCGGGACCTATGCCGTCTCCCGGAATCAACGTTATTTTATGCATCGCTTTTTCCCCTCCTGCTCTTCATATAGTTTATATATCCGCCGCAAAGCAGGATTTCTTTTTCTCTCTCGGTAACATCTAAAACCAACTCTATATCTTTGCCTAAGGTTTTATCTGCTGCGATAATTATATTTCCATTCTTAAGTTGGCCGGCTATATCCTTAATTTCTATTTCGTCAAATACATTTATTTCATCATAATCTGATGGGTTTTTAAAGATAAGCGGGAAAATTCCGCTGTTTATAAGGTTGGCTTTGTGTATGCGGGCAAAGGACTTTGCAAATACAGCCTTTATTCCAAGATATAGCGGCGCAAGCGCTGCATGTTCCCTGCTTGAACCCTGCCCATAGTTTTCACCTGCCACAATAAATCCGCCGTCATTTTCTTTGCACTTTTTAGCAAAATCCGGGTCTATTGGCGAAAAGCAAAAATTAGAAAGATATGGCACGTTTGACCTATACGGCAGCAGGCTTGCTCCCGACGGCATGATATGGTCGGTTGTTATATTGTCTTGCACTTTTAGAACGACCTTTTTTGAAATTATATCACCCGGTGGAGTATTTAAAGGAAACGGCTTTATGTTAGGTCCTTTAATTACTTCTTTTGATGGGTTTTCCTCAGGAGTAAGTATCATGTTGTCATTTACATAAGAAAATTCCTCAATATCTTTAAATACATCTTCTCCCAAAATAGTCGGATTTGTAATCTTCCCATATATAGCAGATACGGCTGCAGTTTCAGGGCTTACGAGATAAACCTTGGCAGATTTTGTGCCGCATCTTCCTTCAAAGTTCCTGTTAAATGTGCGAAGGGAAACGCCGTTTGTCTCCGGTGCTTGCCCCATACCTATACACGGCCCGCAGCCGCACTCTAAAATTCGGGCTCCGCAGTCTATAAGGTCTTTTAGTGCTCCCGACATGGAAAGTTTTGTAAGAACTTGCTTTGAACCGGGAGAAATAACTAAGCTCACGTCAGGATGAACTTTTTTGCCTTTTAATATTCGAGCAGCTATAGTCAAGTCCCTATAAGATGAATTGGTGCAGCTTCCTATAGCCACCTGGGTTATCTTTGTGCCCTCCAGCTCGCTTATGGGTTTTACATTGTCAGGACTGTGGGGGCATGCAGCCATTGGGACAATTTTTGAAAGATCTATAGTTATACTTTCATCATATACTGCATCATCATCTGCCTTAAGCTCTACAAAATCCTTCTCTCTTCCCTGCAGCTTTAAAAATTCAAGGGTTCTTTCGTCTGATGGAAAGATAGAGGTAGTTGCTCCTAGTTCCGCTCCCATATTTGTGATGGTTGCCCTTTCAGGAATTGATAGGGTTTTTACTCCTTCTCCAGAGTATTCGAATACCTTACCCACACCGCCTTTTACGCTAAGTTTTCCTAGGATATAAAGGATTATGTCTTTTGCAGTAGCAGGTGGATTTAATTTTCCTTTTAAGACAATATTATATACTTTAGGCATAACCATTGAGTAAGTTGCATTGCTCATAGCAACTGCCACATCCAGCCCCCCTGCGCCTATGGCAAGGCTGCCGATGCCTCCTGCGGTAGGGGTATGGCTGTCAGAACCTAAAAGGGTCCACCCGGGTTTTGCAAATCGCTCCAGGTGCACCTGATGGCAGATACCGTTGCCGGGGCGGGAAAAATGTATTCCATATTTACCCGCCACGGTCTTTATATACAAATGATCATCGGCATTTTCAAATCCGGTTTGCAGCATGTTGTGATCTACATACGCAACTGAGCATTTTGTTTTTATCTTATCGATGTCAAGAGCTTCAAGCTGAAGATAGACCATAGTCCCGGTTGAATCTTGTGTTAATGTGGAATCTATGGCAATTTCAATGTCGCTTTGGCTTTCCATTGATCCTGAAATTAGATGTTCTTTGATGATTTTTTGTGTAAGATTAAGTCCCAATTGCAAGCCTCCTAAATTGCATGTTCAATATCTTTGTTTACATGCTCGTAGTATAGATTCAAAAGTTCTGCGTCAGTCAAGGGCCGCTTAAGTTCTACTGATGTTTTACGAACGCTTTCGAGAATGATATTTGCCAAGCCATCATCAATATTAATATTGTATTCGCTAAGTTTCTTTTTGATGCTTGCAGTTCCGGAATGTTTACCTATTACAAAACGCCTTGTAAGTCCTACATCATCAGGATCGAATACTTCATAGGTTTTCGGGTTTTTAATTGCGCCGTCTGCATGAATTCCCGACTCATGGGTAAAGATGCTTGTTCCTACTATAGCTTTCCATGAAGGCAAATCACGGCCGGACGCTTTTGCTACATACTCACAAATCTCCCGGAATTTCCTTGTATTCTGTTTCATATCAAATCCTAATAGATGTTTCAGCGCCATTACAACTTCCTCTAATGCCGCATTGCCCGCACGCTCGCCAAGGCCATTCACTGTAACGCTAACATGAGTAGCCCCTGCGCTAACACCTGTAATCGCGTTTGCTGTAGCCATACCGAAATCATCATGTGTGTGCATTTCTATGTCGATATCTACTGCCTGCCTTATTCTTTTTATCCTCTCATATATCTCCAAAGGAGTCATTATTCCTACTGTATCACAGTACCTGATGCGATCAGCGCCGGCCTGTTTTGCGGCTTTTATGAATTGAATCAGATATTCCTCGTCACTGCGGCTTGCATCTTCTGCATTAGCTGAAACATATACGCCTTCTTTTTTAGCATATTCTACTGCTTTTACCATTTTTTCTAAAACTTCTTCCCTCGTAGAATGCAGCTTATCTTTTATATGCATATCAGAAGTTGCTATGGAGATTGCAACAGCTCCTACTCCGCATCGAAGTGATTCTTGTATGTCCTTTATCACGGCTCTGTTCCACGCCATTATGCGTGCATTGAGCCCTAGTTTTGCAATAGCCGTAATTGCCTCTTTTTCGTCTCCGCCCATTACCGGAGTACCTGCTTCTATCTCGTCTACGCCTACCTCATCTAGCATCTTGGCTATTTGGATTTTTTCCCTATTTGCAAAAACTACTCCCGCTGTCTGCTCCCCATCCCTCAAAGTCGTATCAACAATATATATCTTCCGATCCTTTTCTGTCATTTTTATTCCTCCCTGGCTTTTTGTATAATTGTATACAATTATACCTGTTCACCTGGATTTCGTCAATACTTTTTTGCAATTTTATTTTTGCATTTTTGACACCAATTAATAAGGTCATGACTAATTGGGTATCGTTTCTTAACTTTTGCACAAAACTACTTAAAAAAACAGCCTGAACCTCATACATATCTAAGGTTTCAGGCTTTTTATCTTTATCCTAAACTTGTTGTGCAACAACTCATCTTTTAGTAAAAGCGATGATCTTATTTATCCGTCCTAAAGTCATAAATCTCTTGGAAAAATCAGCACCTGCGATGTTTGCTAAATTTGCCTCATGGATTTCATGAAAATTTATGTTATGCCTTATACTCATTCTCGAATTTTTCAAGGAATGCAACGAGAGCCTCAACGCCCTCCTTAGGCATGGCATTATAGATAGATGCACGTAAGCCGCCTACGCTCCTATGCCCTTTCAAGTTATCAAAGCCGGCCGCTTTGGCTGCCGCAACAACTTTTTCATCAAGTTCTTTATTTCCTGTCACAAAGGTCACATTCATTAATGAACGGTATTCCTTTTCTACTGTGCCGTGAAACATTTTGCTATTGTCGAGAAAATTATATAAAATAGCAGCCTTTTCTTCATTTATTTTCTGCATAGCAGAAAGTCCGCCGATATTTTTAAGGTATTTGAAAACTTTGCCGCAAGCGTATATGCTCCAGCAATTCGGCGTATTGTACAGGGAACCGCTCTTTGCGTGTATATCGTAGCGCAGGTATGTAGGCACTTTTTCGTCCAAATCTTCACGAATAAGATCCTCGCGGATTATCACTATTGCCATGCCAGCCGGGCCAACGTTCTTTTGTACGCCGGCAAAAATTAACCCATAATCTGAAACATTGCAGGGTTTAGATAGAAACATTGACGACTGGTCAGTAACCAATATCTTACCCTTGGTATTCGGGAGCTTTTTGAAGGTTGCACCATGTATTGTCTCATTTTCACAGATGTAAACATAATCGGCGTCAGGATCAACCGGCAGATTCGAGCAATCTGGAATATATGTGTAGTTTTTATCTTCACTTGTTGCGATCACGTTGACTTTTCCGTATTTCTTAGCTTCCAAATAGGCTTTTTCCGACCATGCACCGGTTATTATATAGTCGGCAACACCGTTTTTCATAAGGTTCATAGGCACCATTGCAAACTGCAGTGTGCCGCCGCCTTGAATGAACAATACCTTATAATTATCAGGAATGTCCATTAGTTCACGCAAATCTGCTTCAGCCTCGTCCATGATAGTTTGGAAAACCTCAGAGCGGTGTGACATTTCCATAACACTCATGCCGCATCCCCTGTAGTTTAGCACTTCCTTAGCAATTTCTTCCAGCACCGGTGTAGGCATCATGGCGGGACCGGCTGAAAAATTATAAATTCTGTTGTAATCCATTTATAACACTCCAATCCTTTCTACTTTGTTTTACTTTCATATCAAGTGTTGAAGTAGGCAACCTTGAATGCAAAAGTTTAACTTAATATATTCTATAACAATTTTACTTTTCCTCTTTTTGTATTAAGAAAACTTCATCAATAATACCACTTGCTCCACCATACCCTTCATATATAACTTTATTATACTGCAAAAAGGATTTTTTAACTATTAAAATTCCTTAACTGTTTTTTGCTAATTTTTTCACCTTACTTTTTATTATACTTATTATCAAAAATCATCTTTCTGTCGATAGGCTAATTCCTACTGGTGTCTTATTTTATTAAAATGATATAATATTGGTAGACAAGGATATTTTTAAGGTTTCCGACGACAATTTCAAAGGAGGGAAGAATATGGCCAACACAGCGGCATTTTTTGACATTGACGGCACACTTTTTCGAAATTCTCTCATGATTGAGCATTTTAAAAAATTAATAAAGTATGAAGTAATAGACCCTCGTGTTTGGCACGGCCGTCTTAAGGACTACTATTCTGAATGGGAAAAGCGCTACGGGGATTTTAATGATTATATGGATGAATTGGTAAAAATTTATGTAAAAGAACTTAGAGGTATAAATAAATCCTATATTGAATTTGTGGCAAGTCAGGTAATAAATATGAACTGGGATAAGGTCTATCGATATACCAGATCAAGGATTAACTGGCATAGGCAGGAGGGGCATATGATATTTTTTATATCCGGTGCTCCTGATTTTCTCGTGGAGAAGATGGCTGAAAAATATAAGGTTACAGCATATAAAGCAACTCAATATATTGTAGACGAAAACAATAATTTCACAGGCGAAGTTCTCAGCATGTGGGATTCGGAAAATAAGCAAAGGTCTATAAATCAGCTTGTATGCTCATATCAGGTGGATTTGGACAAGAGCTTTGCATACGGGGATACCACAGGAGACCTTTCAATGCTCAAAATAGTAGGCAATCCCGTTGCCGTCAATCCTGTCAAAAAACTGCTTCAAGCTATAAAAAAAGATGAAGATCTTTCAAAAAAAGCTAAAATTATCATAGAGCGAAAAGATGTAATATACAGGACAACGCCTGAAGTTGAGATATTAGATATTTAGGCTCGCATATAAGCAGGAGGTTAGTATGGAAAAAATCATAAAAGCTTTAGCTCAAGAATTAAATATAGAAGAAAGACAAGTTGCGGCAGCTGTTGAACTTCTAGATAGCGGAAATACGGTGCCTTTTATAGCTCGGTATCGAAAAGAGGCAACCGGGGGTCTGTCAGACGAACAGCTTCGCCTGCTTTCAGATCGGCTTTCCTATCTTAGAAATCTTGAAATAAGAAAGACTGAAGTTGCAAGGCTTCTAGAGGAAATGGAAAAGCTTACACCGGAAATTAGGCAAAGCCTTGATAGGGCTCTAACTCTTCAGGAAATAGAAGATATTTACAGGCCCTTTAGACCTAAACGAAGAACCAGGGCTACTATCGCCAGGGAAAAAGGGCTCGAGCCTCTGGCAATAAAAATCTTATCCCAAGAAAATGTAGTTGATAAACAATTTGTCGCATCCTTTGTAGACCCGCAAAAAGGTGTTTCAACTTGCGATGAGGCTTTAGCAGGGGCCCTTGATATTATTGCTGAAACTATTTCAGATGATGCGAAAATTCGCAAGCTCATAAGGGATAAAGCCTATAAAAAAGGAATTATAGAGACAACAGGCCTTACCGATGAGACGTCGACTTACTCGATGTATTACGACTTTAAGGAGCCTGTGCAAAAAATCGTCTCACATAGAATCCTTGCAATAAACCGTGGCGAAAAGGAAAAATATCTTCAGGTAAAAATCTCGGTTCCCGATGATGAAATTATAGAAATAATAAAGGCCGAATATATAAAGAAGTCTTCGCCTACCTCTAATCTTATGGAAAACGCCGTTGAAGATGCTTATAAGCGGCTTATTTGGCCTTCAATAGAACGGGAAATCAGAAATATGCTGACAGAAGAAGCCGAGGAACAGGCGCTTTCTACATTTTCTAAAAATCTCAAACACTTAATTCTTCAGCCCCCTGTAAAAGGCCGTATAATAATGGGGTTTGATCCTGCGTATCGAACCGGCTGTAAGATTGCAATAATAGACGCATCCGGAAAGCTTTTAGCGTGCACGGTCTGCTATCCCACTCCGCCGCAAAATAAGTTTGATGAATCGAAAAAGGTTATTTTAGATTTAATAGAAAAGTACCAGGTTGATGTTATTTCATTGGGAAATGGCACTGCTTCCAGGGAAAGTGAAAAATTCCTGTCGGAAATCTTAAAGGAAAGCTCAAGACCTGTTTCTTATGTCATTGTAAGTGAGGCAGGCGCTTCGGTATACTCTGCGTCAAAACTTGGAACCGAAGAATTTCCGAACCTGGATGTTTCATTTAGGGGAGCTGTCTCCATTGCGCGGCGCCTTCAAGACCCTTTGGCAGAGCTGGTAAAGATAGACCCAAAATCACTTGGTGTCGGCCAATATCAGCATGATGTAAATCAAAAACGGCTTTCAGAAAAATTATCAGCTGTTGTAGAAGACTGTGTGAATACTGTAGGAGTAGATGTAAATACTGCGTCTCCTTCTCTTCTTAGCTATGTAAGCGGCGTCAGCTCATCTATTGCTTTAAATATTGTAAAATATCGGGAAGAAAACGGCATGTTCAAATCAAGAAAGGAATTTTTAAAGGTGCCAAAACTGGGACCAAAGACCTTTGAGCAGTGCGCAGGATTTCTTCGCGTACCGGAAAGCAGCAATATTTTAGATAACACAGCTGTCCATCCCGAAAGTTATGATATAGCTGAAAAGATTATGAAGCTTTATACTTTAGAGGAACTTAAAACAAAAAGTTTTTCTGAAAATGACATTGCTCAAATGGCTTCGAATCTTGATATTGGCATCCCTACCCTAAGGGATATCCTGTCAGAGCTTAAAAAGCCGGGCCGTGATCCTCGTGAAGAACTTCCCGCCCCCATCTTTCGCACTGATGTGCTGGAAATTTCGGACTTAAAACCGGGTATGGTTTTAACAGGCAGTGTGCGTAATATAACAGACTTTGGAGCATTTATCGATATCGGCGTTCATCAGGACGGTCTTTGCCACATATCGGAGCTTTCTGATGGCTTTGTGCGTTCACCTTTTGATGTGGTAAGTGTCGGAGATGTGGTAAGGGTTAAGGTGTTATCCGCGGACAAAGAAAGGGGAAGGATAAGCCTTACGATGAAAGGATTATAACTGCAAAAATAAAACGCCATAATAAAAAAGACTTAGGGCAGCCGGGATATCCCGGCTGCCCTATAAGATTTACCTATGCTTTATGCAGCGCCGATTTTTGCATTGATGCTACCACTTTGTAGCATATAAAAGTAGCAATGGTGTTTACTGCCGCTGCCGGCAGAACCACTGTTGTAAAAAGCACCGGAAAAGCAAGAGGCAGGCTTCCCACCACGAAAAGAGCTGTTCCTAAAAAGACTGTGCCGCTTATTATAGTTCCAATAATTGCCGTAATTATTACTGCTGCATTTTGGTTAAGATGTGAAAATGCCTTTATCATTGCTATAACAGCAAATGCCGTAACAATTTTGTCGCACATATTTGCTATTTGGCCTCCGGGAAAACCGGTGGTCAAAGCGGAAAATATACCTGCAAGTATGCCTGCAAGCACAGCATTTTTCGGGCTGCTGTCTATATAAAGGGCTACAAATAGCATTGACAGCAGAAAATCAGGTTTCATTCCTCCCATAATAGGTGGAACTATATAGTGAAGCACCAATCCAATTGCTATCAAAAGCGATGTCAAAATCATATCTCTCAATTTCATAATATTTCCTCCAAATCGTGATTTATTTTAAAAACCTGTTAGTCTAACTTGCTTAAAGCTTCCTGTAAGACCTTATCAGGCAAACTGGAGTTTTGCAGTTTACCCGAAAGATAATTGTCATAAGATGCCATATCGAAATATCCATGACCGCTTAAGTTAAATAAAATCGTCTTTTTTTCTCCGGCTTCTTTGGCTTTTAAGGCTTCATCGATTGCTGCCTTTATAGCATGAGCCGACTCAGGCGCCGGTACAATCCCTTCGTTTTGCGCAAAAAGCACTGCTGCTTCAAAAATATCCTGCTGGTCATAGGCAACAGCCTCAATAAATCCATCATGCAAAAGCTGGCTTTCAAGAGGCGATGCTCCGTGGTAGCGCAGACCGCCTGCATGGATTCCAGGTGGAACAAAATCGCTTCCCAAGGTGTACATCATCATCTTTGGAGTCAAATGAGCCACATCGCCATAATCATAAGTGAACTTACCTTTGGTAAGGCTTGGACATGCAGTAGGTTCTGCCGCAATTATGCGGACCTTTTTGCCTTCCTTTATTTTGTCATGCACAAAAGGCATGGCAATTCCGCCAAAATTGCTGCCTCCGCCGGAACATGCTATTATTACATCCGGATAGTAGCCTGCTTTTTCCATTTGTTTTTTAGCTTCAAGACCAATTACTGTTTGGTGAAGAACTACGTGGTTTAGCACGCTGCCTAAAGCATAGTTCGTATCGGAATTTTTCACTGCGTCCTCCACTGCTTCGCTTATTGCAATACCTAAGCTTCCTAGTGAATCCGGATGTTCCTTTAGCACAGCGCGGCCGGCATCTGTTTTATCTGTGGGGCTTGCAAATACTTCTGCTCCAAAAAGCTGCATTATCGAGCGCCGATAGGGCTTTTGTTCATAACTTACTTTTACCATGTAAACCGAGCATTTCATATCAAAGAACTTACAAGCCATGGCAAGCGCTGTTCCCCACTGCCCTGCTCCGGTTTCGGTTGCAAGCCGTTTTATCCCTTGTTTTTTATTGTAGTAGGCTTGGGGGATAGCGGTGTTTAGCTTATGGCTTCCGGCAGGACTTACTCCTTCATATTTAAAATAAATTCTAGCCGGGGTATCCAAAGCTTTTTCCAGTCTGTGCGCCCTATATACAGGAGATGGCCTCCATAATCTGTATAATTCTCTAACCTCTTCAGGTATTTCTATAAATCGCTCTGTGCTCATTTCTTGCTTTATGATTTCCTCAGGAAATATTGCTCCCAGCTCTTCAGGCGTCGCAGGTTTTCCTGTGGCAGGGCTAAGGGGAGGTTTTAATGGGGTCGGCATATCTGCCTGAATATTATACCAGCTTGTTGGAATTTCGCTTTCTTCAAGTAATATTTTTGTATCTTCGTTTTTCATTGCCTTCATCACCTCAAATAGATAATTTTATTTATTTTATCTAACTTATAAAATGATAGTGATTTAAAGATAAGGAATCACAATTCATATTTTTGCAGATTTTTGTTATATGCGGCAAGCAGGGGTTAGAAAGATTTATGACATCTTGATAAATTTCTGCTGATTTTATATTAATCTTGCGCTTTCATGTCATATCCATCACCTCAAACCGAAGAATATAAAAAACCGTCCCTACTACAGGGACGGTTGCTTCCGTGGTGCCACCCAAATTAGTCTTACATCGGGTGTATATAACAAAAGCATCTCATCTTCAGGATGAAATGCTTGCCACCTCAATGTAAAACTCACTCTTATCAGATACAGCGATATTATCGCGATATCCTGTCCTTTGCTAACGGGGGACGTGCCGTGCAAAGCTACTTAAACTATTTCGCCTTGCCTTCTCCGGGACCCATTCACTATGACTTTCGGTGCCGCACTCCCACCACCGGCGGCTCTCTTCGACCTTCTGCCAAAGCTACTCTTCCCCATCACTGAATTTCCGACTTGATTAAGGATAATTATATCATGACTTATAAATGTATGTCAACTTCATTTCGTTTTTTTAAAATTAAAATTTTATTCTTTTTCGATGCCGATTCGGGTAACAACCCAGGCGTTATCTACCCACTTCCAATGAGTAATAATTTCGGCAATAGAATCTGCCCCGGCGATACCTCTTACACTCTGGTAGGCTTCCAGCTCATATACCCCATCATTGTCTAAATCCTTAACATTTATAAGGCCATAGGGATAAGGCATTATTTCAGTACCGGGTTTTTGAAGCTTCCCGTCGCTGTAAAGACCCAGTTCGTCATATATTTCCTTGCGGTCTTTTAGGTCTAGCAATGTCTGGATATCATAGGTTCCGTTAGGATCTTTTATACAAATCTTTGCTTTATAATTTTCATCGAAGTTTCCTGAAACATTTACAATATCTCTTTGGGAGTTGAAAATCAGTCGGGGCCTATCATCTTTTGCTGTGTAAATATAATAGTTTATTATACCGCCACTGCCGCCGGTAGGAAGTGAAATAACTATTTCAGGCACGCTATCGCCTGTAATATCCGCCAGCACAGCATCGGGAGTATAGCCACCATCGCCGTCCTCGGGAAGTTTTATCAAATACCCGCGGCCTTTTAGGTTTTCTATTAAGATGTATACATGCTCCATATAGATATCTGAGTCTTCGAATTTTTGGCCTAGAAAATATACCGTTTCTTCTTTGCCATCACCGTTTACATCTGCTTTTTCTTGTTTGAGAATAAATATATTTTCCTGGGGCAGCTTATATTTTTTAATCCTTCTTGAGTCAAGTTTTTCTAAGACTTGTTCACTTTGCGATTGCAAAATTTGTTCAGAAGGTGCTGTAGAGCTCTCTTCCCCCATAGCAAGATTTGTAAAACCAAAAGCTGTCAACAAGACGCAAAAGGCTGTTAAAATTCCTAAAAACCGTTTCATGTATTATCTCCTCCCCGCATTCTATATGCTGATTATATCACATAATCCGAGAGAAGATATACGGACTTATGAATTTCCTTAAACTATCTTGTCTCTTCCATTGCGGATTTTACCGGTTTTACCGGTTCAAGTTCAACTCTTAAAACTCTGCCTATAGGCTTGTAAACTAGAAAAGTAAGGGTCGAATTTATGGATGCTTTCAGTAAATTAAAAGGTATTATAATCGGCACAATCATGGCTTTTACGGCTTCCATTGGCACATTCATAAACTTTGTAGTAAAGATTAGGTTAAGGGGTATCATTACAAGTGTCATGCTGATTGATGCTGCAATAAGCGCAATCACCGCACCCTTTTGTGTATGGATTTTTTTGTAAATATATCCTGCAACCGCAACCATCGTTCCAGTGGCTATAAAATGCATTATGGCGCCTATCCAACCGCTTCCGGCGCTGACCGTAAAGGCTTGTATAATTGATACTGCAAGGGTTACCAGAACGCCTGCGGCAGGTCCGAATAAAAACGCTGCTATAAGGGCGGGTATATCGCCCGGTTCATACTCTAGAAAAGGGGCTGCCGGAATAAGGGGAAATCTTACCAAAAACATTAAAAGTATTGATAGAGCTGCAAGCATAGCAAGTCTCGACATTTTGTTTACTTCGCTTTTTCTCATAGAACACCCTCCGTAAATTTAAAAATTCCCCAAGATATAATCTTGGGGAATCCGCTTCACACAAAAAAATCAATCTTCTTCCATCCAGACTTTACTGTCGGCCTCGGAATCTCACCGATGTCTGCTTTCGCTCGCGGGCTAACGGCACCTGCCGTATTACCGCCGGTCGGGAATTGCACCCTGCCCCGAAGATTATATCCGGTTTTTTTAACTAACTCCATGATAACACTGCCCTTTGCTGTTGTCAATAAGGAATTGTGAAAAGGCTCACAGTTTGATAAAATAATACTTACGATTTACTATAAAAATTTTGGAGGGAATATGATGGCTGAAGCAAAAAAGTCACCTCTTGAAAAAGAATATGAAAATGCATGGGACAGGTATAGCAAGGCAGAACTAGATAAGGTTTTTGACCTGGGCGAAAAGTATATCAACTTTATATCTCGCTGCAAAACAGAAAGAGAGTGCGTAGATGAGTTCCGCACTGTCGCAGAAAAAGCCGGTTACAAAAATATAAAAGAATTTATCGAGCAGAAAAAACTGCTAAAACCCGGAGATAAAATATATGCAGAAGTTATGGGCAAAACTATCGCTTTATTTGTAATAGGCAAAAGACCGTTAGAAGAAGGAATGAATATCATCGGGGCGCATATCGATTCGCCAAGGCTAGATTTAAAACAAAATCCGCTTTATGAAGACACAGACCTTGCGATGTTTGAGACTCATTATTATGGCGGAATTAAGAAATACCAGTGGGTTACTCTTCCTCTTGCTCTGCACGGGGTTATAGTAAAAAAAGACGGGACCCGTATAAATGTGGTAATCGGAGAAGAAGATGACGATCCTGTTGTTGGCGTATCGGATTTGCTGATTCACCTTGCAAAGGATCAGATGAAAAAGACTTTAGCCGATGGTATTGACGGCGAGAACCTAAATATCCTTGTGGGCAGTATCCCAATTAAAGATAAAAAAGCCAAGAATAGAGTAAAACAAAATATTTTGCAGATATTAAACGAAAAATATGGGATTAAAGAAGAAGACTTCGTATCTGCGGAAATAGAAGTAGTGCCCGCAGGTAAGGCAAGGCATTACGGGATAGACAAGAGCATGATTATGGCTTACGGCCAAGATGACAGGGTATGTGCTTATACATCTTTCGAAGCTATAATGCAGGTTGAAAAACCTGAAAAAACCTGTGTTGCTCTTTTAGTAGATAAAGAGGAAATCGGAAGTGTGGGGGCCACCGGTATGCACTCCAGATTCTTTGAAAACGCCGTAGCAGAGATTGCAAATTTATTGGGAGAATACAGCGAACTTACCGTAAGGAGGGCCCTGAGCAACTCAAAGATGATATCATCTGATGTAAATGCCGCTTTCGATCCTAATTTCCCTGAGGTGATGGAAAAGAATAATTGCTCAAAGTTCGGGAGAGGAATCGTTTTTAACAAATACACAGGGTCAAGAGGAAAAAGCGGCAGTAATGATGCCAATGCTGAGTTTATTGCACAACTTCGGGCTATAATGGAAAAACACAACGTTAGCTGGCAGACAGCAGAGCTTGGCAAAGTGGATCAGGGTGGAGGAGGTACTATCGCCTACATTTTAGCAAATTACGGCATGGAGGTAATTGATGCAGGCATTGCTTTACATAACATGCACGCACCCTGGGAAATTTCCTGCAAAGCCGACTTATATGAGGCTGTAAAAGCCTACAAAGCATTTTTAATCGAGGCATAGATTTAAAGCCCCTGCTTTTTACGCAGGGGCTTTGCTAGTTTGGCCAACTGATAAGCCTTAATATAACCCGGCCTTTGTTTCTTTCATGCTTATCATTATATTCTTCTTTTGTGTATAATGATCAAGCATCATTAAGTGGGTTTCGCGGCCGATGCCCGATTTCTTGTAGCCGCCAAAAGGCGTATGTGCAGGCAGGTTGTTGTAATCATTTACCCAAACACGACCTGCTTCTATTCCTCGTGCAACTTTAAGGGCTTTGTTTATGTCTTTTGTCCAAACCGCTCCTGCAAGACCGTATTCGGTATCGTTTGCCATCTTTATTACTTCGTCTTCATCTTTGAACTTTATAAAGCAAGCAACAGGGCCGAATATTTCTTCCTGTGCAATCCTCATTTTGTTGTCCACATCTGTAAATATTGTAGGCTCCATAAAATAGCCTTTTTTAAGGTTGTTTTTGTTAATTCTGGAGCCTCCGCAGGCAAGTTTGGCTCCTTCTTTTTTACCGATTTTAATGTAATTTAATATCTTTTTTAGCTGAGCTTCGTTTATCTGAGAGCCCATAACAGTATCTTCTTCCCAAGGAAGACCCACTTTTATTTTTTTGAAAGCATCTACACATTCGGCAAGGAATTTATCATATATGTCTTCATGAACAAATACTCTTGAGCCGGCGCAGCAAACCTGGCCTTGGTTGAACAATATTCCAAGCTGCACACCTTCGATAGCTTTTTCCCACGGGCAATCAGGAAAATAAATATTTGCGGACTTTCCGCCAAGCTCTAATGTCGAAGGTATAAGCTTTTTAGCTGCGGCCTCAGCTATACTGTATCCTACTTCGGTCGAACCCGTAAAAGCAAGTTTTCTAAATCCCGGATGTTCCAATATGTAGTTTCCTGTGGTGGAGCCGCTGCCGGTTACGATATTTACAACTCCCGGAGGAAGCACATCATTGATTAATTTGCCAAGTTCCAAGATGCTAAGCGGTGTAGAAGAAGATGGTTTAATGACAACTGTGCATCCTGCAGCAAGTGCAGGCGCAAGTTTCCATGCAGCCATAAGCAGAGGGAAATTCCATGGTATTATTTGCCCAACAACTCCGATAGGTTCTTTTAAAATGATACTCATGGTATCCTTGTCAATCATCGCGGCTTTTCCTTCTTCGGCTCTTATCGCTCCTGCAAAATACCGAAAATGATCGGAGCTCAAAGGAACATCAATATTTCTTGTTTCGCGAATAGGTTTGCCATTATCTAGAGTCTCGACCATGGCAAGTTTTTCGGCATTTTCATCAATTAAATCAGCTATTTTAAGTAGTATATTTGCTTTATTCTGTGCGCTGGTATCTTTCCATGTTTCAAAAGCCTTCCATGCAGCATTTACAGCTTCGTCCACATCCTCTTTGCCGGCATTGGCGCAAGTTGCTAAAAGTTCGCCATTTGCCGGACAATAAGTCTCAAATGTTTTCCCGTCTTTTGCCTCTACCCATCTACCGCCAATTAGTAATTGATACTTTTTGTCAATGGGTTTATCCAAGGAAATCGTCTCCTTTAATTTTTATTTAGGCATACGCCTAGGGAAAAATGATTTTGTGGCAACATAAAATTTTGAAAAAATTAGGGAGGTGTTTGCGAGATATTTTAGGAATTCGCTGATGGGATAATTTTATCTGACTTTATTATCTTCTTTGAATATATTATCATATTATTATCTTTTTATCAATCATGAGTGTTTACTCAATTTGATATTTTCATTTATTATGCTGCCGCATACTTTTGTCATTTTGAGTGCGGAGAGGATTCTATTCTTTGAAGATCCTTCACTACGTTTAAGATGGCAAAGCTGTATTATAAAAACCTTCCGTAGAAAGCACGGAAGGTTTTTTAAACTTGCCTATATTAAATCAGAAACAATCTTGCCTTTTCCATATACTTCTTCCCAGTCTTTTTCAAACTTTCTTATAGCAGAGTCAGTCAGCGGATGCTCTAAAAGTTTTTCAAACAGCTCCGGCGGAACAGTTACAGCATGTGTTCCTGCTTGACTTGCTTTATGGATTTGTTCTAAATTTTTAAAGCTTGCAGCAACTACTTTGGTTTTCAAATTGTAAATCTTGAATTCTTTAATGATTTCGGAAACTACTTCTACCCCATCGCCTATTATATTATCAAGACGATTTACATAGGGCGCTACAAAGTCTGCCCCTGCTCTTGCCGCAATTAATGCCTGCTGAGGCGTAAATACTGCCGTAGCAGTAGTCTTTATGCCTTTTTGACTTAGTATCTGAATTGCTTTTATCCCATAAGGGCTTACAGGGATTTTTACATATAGGTTTTCGCCCAGGAATTTGTTTAAAATCTCTCCTTCTTTCACTATATCTTCTGCGCTTTTGCCTAGTGTCTGGACATGAATCATTTTATCCGGTCCTAAGATTTCCTTTAACTGTGTAAAAAGCTGCCTAAAATCCATTTTTTCTTTTGACACAAGCGTCGGATTCGTAGTTACCCCATCGATAGGATAAATATTGCAGAGCCTTTTTATTTCTTTGACATTTGCGGTATCTAATAAATACAGCATGCTATCTCTCCCTGTTAGAATAATTTATATATTGTATTTCTCTGCTTAATCCTATCACAAACTTTTTCAGCTTTCAATTTTTTATAGGTTGTTTGACCCTCTCTCCATCTTTTCCCTCAAATTCTCTGCCCCAGCCTGAGATGCAGGCAAATAGTGTCACAAACCAGACTGCCCAACTGTAAAAAACGGTGAAAAAGAGCGAGGAGGGGTCTAGAGGTTGCACAAAAGGATATGTGGAGGACACCGATTTCATGGTGCCTAGCAATAGCAAAACACATCCGCCATAGGGCACAAAGAACGGAAAGGAGCAAACTGCTGTGCTTAAGATATCAGCACGTCTGTAAGGATGCAAATCGTTTTTTCGTCCTATGGCATTTACAAAGGGAGATACGCATATATTTGCTATGGTATTTATGGCAGCGATAAGTATTCCGAAAATCGTTGACAATAAAAATATGGCAATATCTGCATCTCTTGGAGTTTTGATTACTTTTTCATTTAGCCAGTTTACAGTTGTTTCCATACAACCGCTTTTAACCAGCAAATTACCCATTGATACAACTACCATCAAAAGTATGGAAACTGTCGTCATGCCTGCAACACCATCAGGGATTGCTCCTACAACTGCGCCATCTTTAATCATGGCAAGGTCCGCTATGCTAAATAGTCCGGCTGCAAGACCGATTATTATGGCAAGGATTGTCCCTGTGCTAAGTGTTGCAAAGATACTGTTTCCTTTTACAGCCATCCAAATTACCACAGCAGTTGGGATGAGGAGAAGAAGCCCCATTGGATTTTGGTATTCGGTAAGTATTTTTGCTGCGCTTTCTGTGTTTGTCGAAGCCGCGCTTCCTCCAAAAAACCAAAACAGCACCGCTGCAATAATTCCGGCAACTATTACATACTTAAAACGGCTTTTGACTACTCCACCTATCTCCGCGGTTCCTTCTTTATATTTATATGTTTGGCTGGTAGCAGATATTATAGTGGTATCCGAAACCGGAGCCAGATTGTCTCCAAAGGCTGCACCGCTTAATATAGCTCCTCCCAGCACTGCAGGATTTGAGCCCAAAAGAAGTCCTGCAGGGTAAAGTATAAAACCCATTGTGGCAATGGTGCCGAAACCTGTACCGGTTGCTACCGCAAAAATAGCAGAAAATATAAAGGCTACTACTGTGAAGGCTGCGCCTTTTACTCCTAGTTTACAGCTCAGCCATACTAATCCTTCTACTAATTTGCCGCTTTTTAATATGCTTCCGTATATACCAACAACTAACCATATAAGGACTGCGGTCATACCCACATCAGAACCCAATCCTTCTATGATAACATTCCAATACTCTTCTTTGTTTTCGCAAAAAAACATGCCGATAATAAGCCCGATTATTCCTGATGCTATCATCATATTAAGGTCTGCTGCTTTCATGAAAGAAAGGGAAATGGTGATTATGATGAATATGATAAATGGCACTAGGGCCGCAAATTGGTTAGGTCTAAAGGATAATATTTTAGTGTCTTTTTTGTCCATTATGAAGCCTCCTGATGTATTGTTTTTAATGAAGCTTTATATTAAAATGAACTTACGGTTTATTTTTCATCGCAATTTCTTTTTGTGAAGTTGCGATTTTTTATTTAATCGCGTCTATTTATCATAATGTCCAAAATAACATCGTTTGTCTTTATCATTCCGGGTGACGCTATTTTCCCGATGTTTTGCATGGTTTCTTCCACTGTATTTCCAACAATACCGCTGTCTTTGGGTATATGAATATTTTTCAATGCCAAAAGTGCTGAAAGTATGGCGGTACTTGCAGCCGTTACAGCCTTCATTGAACAGCCAAAGTTGCCGCCATCGCAGATTATTCCTGTGATATCCGCTGCCATGTTATTTATTGTAAAACCTATCTGTTCATTATTCCCACCTAAAAGGTAGCATATGCCTGCACTTGATCCTGTGCCTGCCGCAATAGCACAGCCACAAAAAGCCGACAGCCTTCCGGCAAAGGTTTTTATGTACATTGTAACAAGATAGCTTAAAAGTATTGATCTTACAAGTTTTTCCTCCGGTATTTCTTTTTTATCGGCTATTGCTATGAGAGGCAGTGTTGCTACAAGACCATGGTCACCGCTTCCGCATATGGACATAGCAGGTTTTGAAACTCCTCCCATTCGGGCATCAACTGCATATCCTGTATATGCCATTGCATAAGTTAATATATCTTCCTTCAGCCATCCTTCTTCTATAAGGTCCGATATACCCCTTCCTACTTTCATGCCTTGACCCTGTTTGCCCTCTTTGGCAAGTTCATCATTGACCCTGACTGCTTCTAATATAAAATTTATGTCTTCATATGGTGTGTGCTCTGCTATATCTATCAAGTCTTTAAGTACAAGCTTTGATATATCAAAAGCCTTGACTTTTGAAGTTTCGCTTTCCGCATCTTTTTTAAAGATTTCTTTTCCGTCTTTTTCTATTAAAACTATATTTGTATGTTTATCTTTTATGACAGCTCTACCTATGCCCTTATCAGTTTTCACTATTGCATCTATAAAAATATCAGATGCACCTCGTTTTACATTTATCTCGATTTTTCCTTCTTTAATCATCTCCTTTGCCTTTGACACATCATCTTCTGTTACGTCTTCTAGTACCCTTAAACCTAAATTCGGCTTTCCGGCTATTACCCCAAGTGCTGCCGCCATCTCATTTCCTTTTTCAGAAGTTCCCGGTATAGCACATGAAAACCCGTTCTTGAAAACCCCTTCATCCATCAGAACTGCAATCTTCTTTACCTCACCTCCAACTACTTCATAAGCCTTAGCCGTAGAAAGCGCGATAGCGGCCGGCTCTGTAACCCCCAAAGCTGGAACCATCTCCTCCCTCACCTGTTCTATAGTCTTTTGATAAAGTTCATTTGACATATGAATACCTCCTTGAAAATCT
Source organism: Tepidanaerobacter sp. EBM-49 (assembly GCF_001896645.1). NCBI lineage: Bacteria > Bacillati > Bacillota > Clostridia > Thermosediminibacterales > Tepidanaerobacteraceae > Tepidanaerobacter > Tepidanaerobacter sp. EBM-49. The sequence continues at coordinate 614 of NZ_MPPE01000010.1, read as the reverse complement.
GTGTTTTTTAAAAAACGCTTATGCTAAAAAAGCATATTAGAATTTTGTAATTAGCTGATAAAATTTGTTATTAATTAAGGGCATCCACTCTCAATATTAAACTATTGTTTTAATTATATCAATCTTAGTTTAATCTAATAGTTTAATTTAATGCCGGAAAATGTCTCCTTTGCTTTGATTTACTCGCTTTTTCTTGACATTCCATGTTCGTTCATGTATATTTTAATTAAACTATTAGTTTACATTGAGGTAAAAATAATGGATATAGGGCAGCGACTAAAACAAATTAGAACATCAAAGGGGCTGCAGGGCATTCAGCTTGCAGAAAAAGTAGGAATAACCAACGTGTATTTGAGCTACTTAGAAAGCGGAACTAAAATTCCTTCTATTGAAACCCTCCAAAAAATCTGCGATGCTTTGGGCATTACGCTCGCCGAATTTTTTATGGATGAAAACGTTAATCTACCTCCTGAATATCAAGAATTACTTGAAAATGTTAAGGTACTTTCTCCTAAACCGGTCTGGTCCCCTATCTCTGGACAATATCTTTGTATTTCTCATAAAATCGTACTTTTGCATTAACTTTAATAATTGTTTAAAGCTTAAAGATTACG
>NZ_MPPE01000006.1:0-2383 GCF_001896645.1 Tepidanaerobacter sp. EBM-49 | reverse complement strand
CTCTCGATGGACACCCTTGTCCTTGGCTATGTGCTTGGCACTATCGACCCGCACTAGGGACTTTCACCCATTAGACTGTGCCCGTGCCGGGCGCACGCATACCCAAATAGAGCCTGAATCAGGCTCTATTTTAAACCTTTAATTCTCAAAGTGCAGTAGTTTTATTTCTCAACTAGCAGGTTTTAACTGACAAGGGTGATTATGCCTAATTCGAAACCAGCCCTTAATCCCTTCTCTAGCATATGCTAAAGTCAATCCAATACCTTTTGCAAGCTGATAATAATAAAACAGGACATCTTTCCGGAGAGCTCTGGCGTTATCTATGAGTATATGGGGCAATCTACTGCTATTCATTTTTTCTGCAAGAATACCCAGCAGGCTTATGGCATATGTTAGAAGTTGATTAAGATTATTGATGGATCTTAAACTTCTTACTCTGAAGTTTTCAAATCCAAAATGTTGCTTTTTAAAACGGAAATACTCCTCAATACGCCATCTGGACATATATGTTCTAACAATATTTACAGCATCTTCTTTGCCTTTGATTACTTTGTTTGTTGCAAGCATCATGGGTGTTTTGCCGAGGCCATAAACCAGTACTAAATTTACGGGATTCTTACTAGCCGTTATTTTTATATTTAAATGGCTAATATAGACTGTCTCTTTTCTTTTTTTCCCATTGTCTCTAAAAGTTAATGTGGTTTTAATTTTTCCTTTCCGTAAATCTCTTAGTACAGCAGCTTTAAACCATTTGCCTTTCCAAAATAAATTTCGTTTTTCAGTTAAACGGACAATAAAATTCTGTTCCCGTTCATACATGAAATTAAACAGCGCATTCATATCATAGCCCCGGTCGAATACAAAAGTTGCTTTACCCTGAAGGCAGTTGATTACCTGGTTTAAACCTTGAAATGTCACTTCATTTGTTGATTTGTAACCTTTTTCTTTAGATGAATGAATATGGGTATAAAAACTAACCGGCTGTTTTTTATTAGCCGTTAAACCTACCATTTCCGTTACTAAATAACCCTTCTCGATTTTATTACCCTTGCTGGAGCCATCTCTTACTTTACCGAGTGCCTCAAACTCTTTACCATGAGGTTTAATGATATCTGTATCATCTACCAGAATAACCGGATTATTACCTAAAACCTTTGTTATCATTTGAATGTAGTTTTGTTGGATATCCGGCAATGGTTGTCGCTGAAGGTGCTGACTGAGTCGGTCAATGGTGTTTTTAATTTGAATAGGTTCATTTAGAGCTGTTGCGATATCTTTAAGAATAATACTTTCTGATTTTAAAATCCCATAAATTAAATCTGAAACGAATTTTGTTTCAACAACATTTTTTTTCGGAACAAGACCCTTTGAAAAATTAACAATTTCCCGTTTTATTTTGTACACATCTGTGGTAGAATTATACATGAAAAACTCTCCTTTTTATTTGTTTAGTGTTTTTTTGGTTGTCTGCTAAATTATACTAAACTTTGGAGGGTTTTTCATTATTTTTACCTTTTAAAGCCGCTTTTGGCGGGATTATATTTGTTTATTTTCTTTTCTTTTGACTTATTTCACCACTAACGATTTTTTTGCGGAAACTCAAATGCAAAGCAGGGTAGCCCAGAACATGCAAATCCTGTATAATAATGTTAACACACAAAAAAATACAGGAGTGATATGCATGTTCAATATAAGTTTACCCTTAAATGACATAGACTTCAAGACCCTGGAGAAAGAAATATACCAAAGGGTATTAAGACATGGAAGAGAAAAGATAAAATCAATCTTAGAAGAACTAGATGTAATGATAATGGAAAGTCGGGACAAAACCAAATTTCGCAACATATGTATAAAAAAGACATCAATCAAAACAGTAATGGGAACCATTGAATACAGCAGAAGGATATACAGATACTATGACGAAAATGGGAACAAGCATTACATAAGCCTACTGGATGAGTATCTTGGAATAAATAAAGCCATAGGCCAAATGTCAGCAAACCTGGTAGAAAAAATAATAGAAAACGCAACAAACATGTCGTACAGAAAAACTGCCCAAAACATTACAGAACTAACCGGCCAAGACATAAGCCATCAAACAGCATGGGACATAGTTCAAAAGATGGGAGAAAAAATACAAGAACAAGAAAAACAAAAAATAAAAGCATATAAAAAAGGCGAACTAAAAGGCAAAAGAGAAGTAAAAGTATTATTTGAAGAAGCTGATGGTCTTTACATAAACATGCAAGGCAAAGACCGAAAAGGCGGCAGCGGCAGAAAAAAAGAAATAAAACTTCAAGTAACTTACGAAGGCTTCAAAAAGCGCTATTTTGGCAAGTGTGACGAATACGCAGTAATAAACAAAAACGTAGTAGCAGGGTTT